>JAYWAR010000359.1:0-10640 GCA_043782285.1 Akkermansiaceae bacterium
ATGATTCGCAAGAAGTGACCGAAGACGCGGTCAGCATCTCGCTGATCACATTTCTAGAGTGACGGGTTGTCTGTAGCGCGTCTCACTAACGGATACAGCCTCGAGAGAGTCCCATGCCATCCAAAATGTCCCCGCCGTGAATCGAACACGGATTTTGAAAATAGGGTGCTGACAATAAGAAGCTTGTGCGCTTTTGGACTCTTTTGCGTTGATACTGACAACCGGGGCAATCCTGATGTTGTCAGTCTTGTTGTCATGAAACTGAAGGGGCATCCAAAAAAGGATTGTGCAGTCTGAATCTCAAAATTGTTCGTGGGGTCATCACCTGCCCTAGCATCTTTGATCACTTAGATCCAAAACCAAAAAACCTACCCCCCTCGGCGCGGGCACCAAGGATGCCGAGGCACCAATGAGGCCGGCTCGAAAGCAGAACGATTCACGCACCCTGCGCCGCCGCCAGCTTCACCCGCTGAACTGTTGAAACGCTTTTCCCGGTGATCTTGGCAGCATTGCGAATGGATTGCCCGACCCGCAGTTGCTTGGTCACATCCTTGTGAATCGCGAGGAAATCAGCTTGCTTGATCGTGCTTCCCACCGGCCGCCCCAGAGTCTTCCCGTCCCGGCGTGCCTTAGCGAGTCCCGAGTTGATTCGGTCCACCAACGTCTCACGCTCATTCCGCGCCATCTCGGCAAGAAGGGAGAACATGATGGACGCTGCCGGATTCCGCTTCCCGTCGGGGAGAAGCGTCTCGATCCGCTGAGCGTGCCAGTAGAGCGACACACCAAAGGATTCCAGCTCTTCAATGAACTTGTGTGATGTCGAGTTGCGGCGGGCGAGGCGGGAGACCTCATGCACCAACACCTTTCGAATCTCCCCCTTGGAGGCGAGGACATGGGCGCGGATGAGTCCGTAGCGTTCATCCTCGACCGCCTTCCCTGACACGCCCGTCTCGTCAATCACCTCCACCACGTCCCAGCCGTTTTCCGCTGCCACTTGTTGGAGTTCGTGAACCTGTCTGGAGGTGTTCTGCTTGTCGGTCGATACCCGGACGAGAATCGCAACTGGAACACGGGTTGATTTTTGCTGCTTGGCCATGGCCAAACTTGGCAGAGTGTATTCAAATAAACAAGTGATTTCGTGAATACATTTAATTTTGCAAAATCGATGCCTTCAATTGGCATAGAACCGTTCGAGATTTCGGATATGATTATTTGAATACATCCCGCAGGGATTTACTTGTTGAGTTGCCGTTTACTCATCTCGTGCTCGCGACGCTGTCTGATAGCATGGCCATCACAAGGCCGATCTTGTCCTCGTGCTCGATTGACAAAGCAGTGAGTAGTCCTTTGGTGCGCTCGTCAAAAAAATCCAGCGCCGACCGCAGCAGTGAATCCCGCGAATCCGCCGGGGGAGGGGATTCCCATATCGGCCCCACAAATTTCTCATTAAAAAATCCGACGATCAATCGCGGGTGCGCCGTGGACATAGCGAAAAGGCCGGATGAATGGCTGACGGCGGGTCCGCTCGATGGAACCGCTTCCATTGGTGTGACAAAAAAGAGAAATGACGGGAGATCCCAACCAGCCGCCGCATAGGTCACCACCGTAAACGGCTCCGGGACGCCGACTCCTACTATCAAAGGCATGGTCGCCACCAGATCGGAAAATGCAGTTGGACACAAATCGCCCGGGTTTTCGGACAGCAGACAACAGCGTCCCCCCGGTGAAAGAACGAGGCGGATCAACGAGAGGCTTTCCAGATGGACCAGCCATGGGGTGGTGGTGTCCGGTGCGGCATTAAGCAGAATCATATTGAGAGAATTCTAACGAACCCCGGCCGCTGCGGACGTATCCGGGACAGCGAACCTGTTCTGACTGCGGGCAAAGTCGCCGAACTGCTTGTCGATGTAGGGCTTCAATTGAGCTGTCACGATGTCAGCGACGGCTTGCGTGGAAACCTGAATTTGCACGTTCACGTTGCCCTTCATTTCCAGTTTCAAATTCTCCTTGCTAAGGGGGTTGTCGTCCTTGGCCGGGGTGGGTCCCATCCTGCCGGCGAGTTCACCTACTTTGCCAGCGGCTTGAGGCAGCAGTCCAGCAAGCTGCTGCTTGAAGGATGCGAGCGACACCGAGAGCCCTTGGAATTCCTTGTCGAGGATTGAGCGGGCCTTGTTATTGTCGCGCTCAGGATCGTCCAGCCCCTTGACGGTTTCCGGCGCAAAACTGGAGACTGCGCGGCGGGTGTCCGAAGACATGTATTGGAACTCCTGCATGGATACCGGGCCGTTCTTGTTGGTGAAGCTTTTGAAAGCCGCCACCCGCAACTGGTCGCCTCGGTCTGCCATGGCGAGGCCTTTGGACCGCTCTCGATTTTGCTCTGCTAGCTGGTCGGTGATGCGCATCTCAAGATCCGACTTTTCCTTGGTGATGTCGAAACTGCGGCGTTCCATGGCAAGCACGCCGGACTTGGTGGCAATTAGATTACCAGTGAGATCGCCAAGTTGACGGGCCGCATTCAGCGGATCTTGCGCGGTCGAAATCTGGATGTCCCGGCTGGCTCCAGCAAGAGCGGCGGAGGTAGTGTTGGAGAGTTGCTCGCCTTGAGTGCGGCCGGTGGAGAACTGTCCTAACCGAGCTTGGGCAAGATCGGAACTATCGTTCTTAATTCCGATCAGTTTGGCGGATTGGCCGGACAACTCCAGTTGTTGGGTTTCTTCGCGGGTGGATTTTCGCAGTGCTTCCAGTTCACCCTCCAGTTTTGCGTCCTCGGTCGGGTTGTAGCCTTCGCTACCGGGTGCTTTTCGTTGGCTTGCGATGGACTGCTCGTGAAAATCACCTTGCAGCAGCGCGCCCCCGATCTTGAGTTTGGTGTCCAGATCCGAGAAGCCGGTGTTTCCAAAGCCTCCAATCATCTCACCAAAGACGTCACCGGCGAGTTTGAGGCCGGAGACGTAACGGTCAAGGTCTTCGCTGGCCGCGCTGAATCGTTGCGGGCTGGTCGCCGCCTCGGCTGCACGGTTAATGCCATTGTAAGCCTCGGTGAGGGATTTGAGATCCGCCTCAAGGCGTTGGGTCTGTGCGCCGATCTTTTGCTGCGCCTGTGCATTTCCTGCGGCGGCGGCGGATTCGCGTTCCAAGAGTTGGATCGCCTGTTTTTTTGATTCAATGGCAGACTGGGTAATCGCTGTATATTCGGGCCGCTTGGCTTCAAGAGTAGCGGTCTCCGCTCGCCCGTCCGCTGCGAATTGGTCTGCCCGCAACCCAAGGAATTTGCTTGCTCCAGTTCGATCACCACCTTCGAGCATTGGCCTGACTTGGTTCTGGAGTTTCTCGAACTCCTTGGCCCCACCGATTTCGTCTGAAAACCCACTACGCATTTTCTCAAACGATGTCAGGACCTTCCGGGGGTCATCGGTCATCGCCTCCCGCGAAAGCGTTTGGAAAGCTTGTTGTCCCGAGTTGAACTGTTTGATGCGCTTCTCGCTCTCCAACACTCGCGATGCGGCGATTCCGGGGGTAAGCGGTGCGTCCTTCACTCCTTTCGCCAAGGCCTGCCGGATTTCCTCCATGACGGTGGCGCGACCTTCAGATCCCAGCGCTTTGGCGTCGTTGTATTGGCCGAGGTTGCTGGTGTACCGTTGCTTCCTGCCAATGGAAATATCGCCGTTAGTTCCGAACGCTCCCAGCAGGTCGAGGTAGTTTTCCAGTTCCCCTTTGGTGGGATTGGTCGCGTCCCCTTGCTTGGCACCGGGGGTGAAGAATTTGACGACGCTTTCCACTCCACGCGACGATGTCCGAGTCACTTTACGGGCAGTCGCCTCGGACATGCCGTATTTCTTGGCTTCAGGCGCGGCCTGTCCTCCGGCATTGGCGGCGGCGTTGGCCCACTCGGAGTAGCGTTGCAGTTCACTGGAAAGTTTTTGCAGGACGTTGGAAGCGCCTTCAAACGCTCCGGTATTTGCAAGGCTCAGGACCAAGTTGTCCCAAGCGGTGGCAACCATCTGCATTCCCGAATCCACACTGCTGAGAATCTTTGCGTTTTCACGGGCCGCCGAATTGGAATCTCCCATTGCCACAAACTGGGCGATCAGAGAATCCGTGTATTTGTCCAGCATGGTTGCCGCCCGGTTAGACTGATTGCTGCCCGCGACAAGGGTGGCCAAAGCCAAGCCCTGCTCGGTTCCCAGCTTGTGATAGGTTTCCGAGAGTTTGAGAAGGATGTCATCCATTTGTTGGATGCCCCCGGCTGGAGTGGTGAAATCCAAATCATATCCAGATTTCAATTTCTCCAATGTCGCTGGCCGGGCGATTTTGTTGGTGATGGTTTTGAAGGCGTTGCCGAATTGGGAGCCGGTGACGCCGCTCTCGGCAACGGTGGCGGCAATTGCTGCGTAGCGCTCCAGACTGAGTCCCGCATCCGATGCGACCTTGCCGCCGCGGGAGATGGCGTCGAACATGTTTTTGACCGAAGCTGCATTGCCATTAGACAGGGAGTTAAGGTAATCCAGCGTGGCGGGGATATCGAGAATACTCTGGTGGAAGCCCTTGTAGCTGGCAGTGAGGTAGGCGGTGGCCTCAGCGGCGGTGATTTCGGCCACGTTGGCCGCCCGCAGAGAGGTCTCGGTGGCGAGCAGCACTTGGGTGCGGGTGAGCCCGAGACGAGACCATGCAATCGCGGCATCGGCGGCTTCCTTCCCGCCCCGCCCATTGGCAGCGGCCAGCAGCAAGGTCTGTTGTGCAAGTTGCCGGGCGTCTTCCTTGCTGCCGCGAAACACGGACTCCAAAGTTTTGAAGGTGCGTTCCAGTTCGATCGCGTTCCTGACGCCGGATCCGATGGCAGCCAGAGGCACCGTCACTGCTGTCATGGCGAATCCCCATTTGGCGTAGCTGGCGGCATTGCGCAGCAGAGAGGAACTGTGAAAACTGTTGGAATACGTGCTTTTGCCAGTGGCCACGGCCAGCCGGTCCATGTCCTGAATGCCCTGAGAGGCTAGTTTGCCACCGGTGGACTCAGCCTTATTGGTGATGGCGTGGTTGCCGCGCCGGGAGGCTTCCGCATGGACATCCGAAACGGTGTTGTGGGAAGACTGCAAGAGGGCCGCGCGGCGGGCGAGGATGGAGTTGATTGCCTGCTCGCGTTGCGCCCGGTTCTTGAGCAGGTTCGCCTGTCTTTCCTCACTCAGGAGAATCTGCCGCTGTTGATCATGGTAGCGAGATGCCAGCACAAGCGACCGATCAAGATCCTGATCGGATGACTCCTTGCCGCCAGTACGCATGGCACGGGCGCGGCCGGGCACAGTGAAAGCCTTGCTATCGACACCCTTGGCAGAGGAGCCGGGGGCAATTGCTGAAGCAAGGACTCGCTGGAGTTGCTCAAAGGATTTGATTCGACGTCTCGCGGAATTCTCGAAAAGGATATCCTGCCTCTTCAGTTCCGCCGCCATCGCCGACGTTTGATCGCGGAGACCCGCGAGCGATGCGCTATAGAAGGAGCCACCACCGGGAAAACCCCCTCCGCCAGCAGTGGGGCGGCCCGCCTTCATTGCCTTCGAAAACTCGCTGTGATAGGCCTGTGCCGCCTTCACTGCATCGCTCTTGATTCCGCTGAGGTCGAGTCGCACAGGAACTTTGATGACCCGGTTTCCCTCACGGTTGCGGATGCCATCCAACTCAGTGATGTCGTGCTTCAGCGGCTTGAGATTTCCCTGATAGGTTATCGAGAGCTTAATGTCCTTCCTCATGCGTGCCGTTGTCGTATTTCAGGCGACAAAAGGAAAGGAGGAAAGTATCGGAGAATCAATCTAACCAGAATCCTCTAGGCAATTTACGGCAAGAGATGGATGGTGTTAGTTTTCGATTTCATGGTGTGGTTTCAGGTTGATTTCAGGAGAGAAAGTGGGATGATGGAGCGATGAGAATTTTCTGGCTGAGCGTTTATTTCCTGCCGATGGCCGCACTGGCTGAGACGAGCGTTTACACACCTGCGGCGGGCGGAGGCGGCAGGGTTTACATACCCGGCAAGGGCACGGCGACGATCACGCCCGCGCCCGGAGGCGGCGCGAGGATCTACACGCCGGGCAAGGGGACTTCCACTTACACGCCCGCGCCCGCTGGTGGCGGCAGGATTTACACGCCCGAAAAAGGCGAGGTGCAGGTGACGCCATCCGCCTGCGGAGTTTACACTATCTACACGCCGGGCAAGGGTAATTCCACCTTCATCCCCGCGCCCGTTGGTGGTGGGCGGCTCTACATGCCGGGCAAGGGAACCGTGACAATCACGCCGGGAAGCGGTGGCGGCGTGACGATCTATCAGCCGGGAAAGTGAAAGAGTCTGGCTCCAGAATGGAGAAATAGTGTCTTGAATCTCTATCGGTCGTATTCGTTACCGCCTGTGGACCAAAGGTAGATGGTGTGTGAGTAAGGAAGTGTTATGATCTTGCGATTTTCGACAGCTTGTGCCATTGCGGACAAGACGACCCCGCGTCCAAACAAGCTGACCTTACCCGTAGTCGCCTCCTGAATGCCATCGGCAGAGGTTATAAAAGGAAGATTGAGTCCTTGCCGATAATAAATCAGGGTGAATCCATCGGGGAGAACACCGATGGGTTGGTTGACCAAGATTCCACAGAAATACCAGAAGGCCACGCTAATCACCACAATGCAGCCGGGGCCTGTGTTGATCCACCGGAAGATCCCTTTCGTCGGTGGCGGCGGCGGGGCGGCAGCAGCGGTTTGTTCTCTCACTCTTATCGTCCGCTGCAATCCTTTCAAAGTAATCACCAGAGGCTTGAATTGCCAAACGGTTATCGCTCCGAAAGCGATGCCGCAGGCGCTCAGCGGGTGGCCAGACAACATGCAAAAGCCGATAAGAAGAATTGCGACGAATGCGCCTATGACCAAATAACCCCATGCGGGCATGAACTCCTTGTTGGATTTTTTCATAACCTTTCCACGGTGGACTGTTAGCTAGGCTATGCAAGGATGGAGTTTCATACGATCGAGTCCATTGTTAGGCCATCGCTGGGACAAATGGGACGCTTTTTCGCACGACTCCACACACTCCGCACAAGCCACCTTTTCTAGCCATCCGCCCCGTCACCCCTTCTTCAATTCGTCGTCCCATCTGTCCCATTTCATACAAAACCAAGGTAAACCAATGAAAGTTCGGGACGCATCCGGGACAAGCTTAAAGGAATGTGGGACGCCAATCCGCAATATGGGACGGGATCCCGCCTGCACCTCATTCGATCCTGCTAGGAAGAGCGGTTGTAGAGCCGTCCCATTCCATCTCCCTGCGTCCCGAAGCTGTCCCACATCACGAACGGCTGGACGGAAAATACCCGTGACCGCGTGTGATCGCTCCTAGGGTTTCATGGCCCAAGCCGAAATGACCATTCTCCCGCTTGTATAATGCAAGCTCTCGCGCGGCCTGCTTTTTCGGTCACTTGCATAATACAAGCGCGGATTTTGGCGTTTTAGCAAAAAGCGTCCCACATCCCCTCAATGGGACGCGGGACGCTTCAGCTAAAGATAGGTGTGGAAAGGAAGTTTCGGATTTCAGCAATCTTCTTATTTTTCTGGTCTCAATACGCTGTCCAAATTTCGTTGGAGTTTCTCCGCGATATCAAAAAAGCGCTTCCAGTCTTCCAACTCTGGCATCGCCTCAAAACGAGCCAACGGGCTGAGTGTGGGATCCCACCAGCATTCAGTCAGGAGTTTCCTGAACGACTGTGACGGTGACAATCGACAACGCACCACCGTCTGAGGGCTCATGCAATCCGCTCTCCAACCGTTCTGCCAACTGGCCACATAGCTGTTCAGAGACTTCCGAATTTCGACTAATCGATCTCTGTCCATGGACAACCATTCCTCGGTGGTCCGATTTAGCCCCAGTTTTTCCCCATGCACGGATGGGAATCCCGGATCAAAATCACAGGCAAAAGTTTCCACCTCGTTCGACGCGGTAAGCCGTGCTCTAAAGTGGTAAACCCCCACTTCAATACCGAGTGAATCGGGAAACGAAGGGACGAGTACTGCCAACTCGCCGGCATTTAGATCCAAGCGCACGCAGTGGATCGCAAAAGCTTCCAGCAGTCCAAAACAATTCAGTATGCTCACCGCTTCCGCTTCTCTGAACTCGGATTTCCCGCCACGCAAACTGATAAGAATGGGGTCAATCGGCCCCTCCGCCATTGAGCGAAAGGATGTCGCCGCCTTCGCTGCATTTTCCAGATTGGCCCCCAACTCTTCAGCAGCCGTCTCCCTGCTAACAGGAATAATTACGATGTTTTTCATTGTGTCAGTTTTTGGTGTTGTTTCCCCCACAGCCACCAGGCTGCGAGGAGAAGGTGTTTTCGAGTAAGACTCACCCACTTCCGGTTTTGGAGCGTGACACCTTGGCGGTAGGGCCGAGGCGCGCCTCAATCAGCGTTGGCGATTTCCTGTTCGGTAAGCCAGCGGACGCCCCGCCAGCCTTTGCCGCCGCCATCGACACTGTTTGATAGAGAAGCGCTGAACGCCCGTTTCATCACTTCCGCCGCCCGCTTGTTGAAATCCTCGCGGGTCCATGGGCGCTGGTTGCGCTCCCGGAGCCAGTCGCCGAACATCCCGAAAAGCTCAGCCCGGTTGATCTGATGCCCTCGATCCGAAGCGATCCGGGCTTCCAAATAGGACGCGACAGGGCACGACCGGCGCAGAATCTCGTCCATCAACTCACGCATTGGAGCCTGCATCAATGGTCGCTTACCCTCAATCCGAAGCCGAATGCGCTTGCGGCCACCCTCTATCAGACGGTTTAGAATTTGCGTACCTTCCTCACGAAGCAGCACTTGGCCAAAATCAGCAATTCGCTTTTCCACCTGATAGGAATTAAAGCGATAGGGGCGAATCCGCCTCTCCCATGCGGCGGAGTCGTCATCAATGTCCACCTTGGGGACAGCGTTTGAAGTCAGGAGAAAGACCTTGTCTCCTTTGATCGCAACCAAAAGCTGAGCGTGCGGCCCCCTGTCTTCCTTAAAATCTCCGCCGGTGAGACCCTTTACGGTCTCGCCCACTTCCCCTGTGAGAGCGTTCCCCTTGGCATCGGTGAAAGATACCACGCGGACAGGTCCAGTAAGGAAGGACGAACCGAACTTGTCGCCCACGTTCCGGGCGCTGAGAGCGCACCAGTGAGGCTGCCCGTGGAGAGTCCGCAGCATTTCAGCCAGTTGGGATTTGCCGCTGTCCGCAGCACCTATCAGGGCAAATACAAATGGCCACAGCCCGCCACCGATCCAAGCGGCCGCCAGATCATCAAGGAACTCCTCCGCCATTTCCACACTTCCCAGTGATGGGATGAGAAGCTCATTCATAAGGCGCATAGGCAGCGCACCCGCGTCAGGATCATAAAACACCGGGGCACGGTGCAAGGCCCGGTCCGAGGGACACAGGCCCGCCCTAAAGTCCGGCTGTGCATCGGAACCAAGGTCAAAACTCAAAAGCCCATTCGCCACTGGCTTGTGAATCGACACCGGCCGCTCGTCCGGATCACCTCCGAACGGATAATTTTCGGCGATGGTTCCAGCCAAGGCATCCAGCAGATTCTTCATGATGCGAACCGACGCCGGCCGGGCCTTCAACGGCAACAGCTTGTCAGAAAGCTCAGGCAATTTCGCGTAAACTCTGCTGAGTTTCTTGCCAGTTTCTTCCTTCGTGATTTGGGTGAAGATCCCGCTTCTATCATCAAAGGCGAAAAACCGACCGTTCGACCTATCGACAACCAAGCGACCTTTTAACGGAAACTTGAGGATCTCAGATAGAGCGTATTCGTTCAAAGCCCCGACGAACGAATTTCCCTTGTCGGGATCAGCTTTCAGAACTGCGAGAGGCCCGTAGCGGGAAACGGCTTCGTCTATCAGGGCATCGACGGAGCGTTGCTCATCTAGCGATGAATCAACCCCCAATGATTCGGCCAAGATGTCCGGACGAATGATTCGGCCGCTTTCATTGGGAGTTACCATGTCGTCACCCCCAAAGCATTCAGCAGGTCATCGGGGCATTGAGCCAAGTCGCCAAGATCGCCAACGTCGCGTCCATCCGGCATCGCCAACCCGGCCAAGCTGAAGATTTCAACCGCTTCCGTCCATGGCTTGATAGAGGCCGCCCACTTCACCGCGGCAATCTCGCCTTGGCGCTTGGAATCTCCGACGTGGGGCACGATCCTTACCCGCCGCCCTTCAAGACGGTGCAGGAAGGAGGAAGGAACCGACAGCGATGAGCTGAACATGACGACGACGGCAAGCCCCTCGGGCTTCCGCTCCCGGCGGATGATCTCGACCGCGCCCAGGGCATCTCCTTCACCTTCTATCAGGAGCACCCGCTTTGCGTTCTCGGGGCCGATCCAAACTGGATTGGCACACGAACCACCGGACGGCGTAAGTGATTTGTGAGTTTGTCCATCGAAGCCGGGAAACACGCCTACAAACGGCCTTACGCGGAACGAATCCCATTCCGGGGAGTGCAGCGCCCACGCGCTCAGCGGGCGTGCCTCGCGAGGGATGGGAAGCCGCAAATCCGGAGACAGCGTGACCGCATGAATAGCTTTCCATTTCATGAGACTTTCGACGGTTCTAGCAGACACATTCCGCGTAGTCGCAATCGCC
>JAYWAR010000360.1:0-3829 GCA_043782285.1 Akkermansiaceae bacterium
GCGTAATCGCGACTGGCCAAAGACAAGGCCTCCGAATTTCTCGCACTCTCCGGATTGAGGTAAACACCGGCCCGCTCGGTGAGCAAATCTGACTGAGGCCAGCACCGGATTGCTTCACTCAAGGCTTCGATTTGCGCTTCGGCAGTGGTAGCTGGCAACTTGCTGAAATAGCGGTTCCATAATGCGTGAGTCGCTTGCGTCCCCCGCCACCCGTTGGGCAGCAAAATCAAGGCACTGGCGATGGCAAGCACACTAAGGAAAATTTTTGAACCGATCTGTCCGCGAAATTTGCCCGGGCCCCCATGGCTCCGGGAAATTTGCCCGAGGCACAGGCCTAGCAACAAGGCCCCGGGCAAGAGGTGGAACACGAAGCTGAAACAAGATTGAACCAAGATCCCGACCAGTGCCGCCAAGCCACCGAGCCGCCAAGCATTGGCATTGTCGGCTTCGCCCGGCGCTTCGCTGAATAAAATCCGGATCACCGCGATCACCACCAAGCCACCGAGCAAGGCGGCCACCAGCGCCGCACCGATCAGCCCATAGTCGGTGGCCGCTTGCAACAGCTCCTGATGAGCAAATTCTGGCTGGCAAGTGATCGAACCACCTTGGCCTGAAACGTCGATAAACTGAAAACTCTCCCAACTGAAACTCCGGCTACCGCCACCGGTCCATGGATGCAAGCTGAGGCACGAGGCGGCGATGCCGAGGAGGTAGAGGCGGCTGTGGTTGTCAAAAACCTGCTGCACGCCAGCACCCTCGCTGCGCAGTTGTTGCGAACTCTCCCAGCCATGCAGCAGAAACATGCCGATGCCCAAACCGATCAGCGGAATCGCGATCAAGGCCGGTGAAAACCAGCGCGCACCGCTGCGTTTGCCGAGCACCAAGGCAGCACCCGCAAAAACCCCGCTGCTTACTGCTGCCCCGAGAATTCCGCCGCGTGAGCGAGTGAAATAGACCGCTGCCAGTCCTGCCACCGCCACCAATCCCCACAAAACCCGGGTGGCCCGTGCTTCTCGGCCGAACAAAGCTGCCGCACCGACAAACATCGCTGAAGCAATCAAGTAGTTAGCAGCCTCGTTGTAGTGCGCGTAAAACCCCGAGGGAAATGGCGCAGCTCGCGAACCAAAAAGTGGCGAAAAATTTGGATCAACCACTTGTTTGCCAATCACCACCACGTTGGCCAACAGCAACAGCACTAGCCCCCAATTCAAGATCCGTTCGGCCCATCGCTCGCCTTCGATCGCACGCACGCTGAGAAAAACCCCCACCGCGCCGGCCATTAGCATCAAGTCCGCATGGCCGAGTTCCTTCACCGGTGAGATCCAAGCCCGCCAACCAAACCAGCCAACCACCAACCCGCCAAAAGCCAGCAACCCGCAATGGAGGACTTGGCGTTTTTGGGTCCACAACGACGGCAGCGCGCTTATCACCGCGAGCGCCAGTGCGAGCATCGAGGGTCCCCACGACCATGGCCGCGTTTGTGGCCCGACCACCACCCCTAAAACCATCGCAAGTACGAGAAAAATGGCAGATAGAATAGGCATGATTAAAAACAGGGAACCTCAGAAGTTAAAAGTGAAAAGCATTTCCCCGCCAAGCGTGAAGATCACCATCAAGGGAAGAAAGACAACAGTAAATCGATTGTTGATAATTAACCATGAGCAACGCGAACTGCAAATAAATCTCCGGCCTTTTCTTTTCTGCCGCGTATGAATCATCCAACGATTGAAGTGGCTCGTTGGCGCAACTTTTTGAAGCTCCGAATCAGACGAAAAACTCCAGCTGTGCCGACTCGTGCGGATCTTCAAAACGAACGCCGACGCCAAGCAGCCGAACCGCGCGATTGTTACCGCGTTTCCAAGCTTCCCCAAGCAGCTCTTCAAAAATAGCAGGATCCACCACCTGAGCCGCTCGCTCGGCAGTTGTCCGGTGGAAATCGGCAAATTTCATTTTCACCACGAGCGAGCGAATGACTCGGTCCGCGTGGAATTTCGCGAGGTCTTCAGCCAGCCCCGCCAACAATCCTCTCAACGGCGGCACCAACTCAGCAAAATTTTGGAGATTTTCAGCAAAGGTCGTTTCGCTACTGACCGATTTGCGGATACGGTCCGCAGTGACTAAACGCTCATCGAGACCACGGCACAGATGCCACAACTCAATCCCCCATTTACCGAAGCGCTGGGCTAGCTCAATCTGGTCGAGCATTTGAAGATCTGCGCAGGTCTCGATGCCCAGAGCACTCAACTTTTCACGCATCTTTTGACCGACGCCCCAGATCCGCCCCACCGGCAAGGCTGCCATAAACGCAGGGATTTCCGCCGCACTGACTTGCTTCTGACCATTTGGCTTATGCCAATCGGACGCAATCTTCGCAATCAGCTTGTTCGATGAAATCCCTGCGGAAGCGGTCAGCCGAGTTTCCTCAAAAATCTGCGCGCGAATCTCCCGAGCGACCGCCGCACCGCTGCTCTGGAGGTGAGAAACATCCAAATACGCTTCATCAAGCGACAAGGGCTCAATCAACTCGGTAAAACGGCCAAAAATCCCGCGAATCCGCGAACTGACCGCCCGGTAAAGGTCGAACTGTACTGGAACCAAGGTCAAATGAGGGCAAAGCTCAAGTGCTTTAAAGACAGGCATCGCCGAGCGACAACCGTATTTGCGCGCCTCATAATTTGCAGTGGTGAGAACGCTACGGCGATCGCTACCGGACACTCCAACCGGCTTACCGCGCAAGGCAGGATTATCCCGTTCCTCAATCGCCGCATAAAAGCAGTCCATATCGATGTGGATGATTTTTCTCAAAGGGATAATCGTGAATTTCGGTCAGGACGCACGCAGAGCTATCGATTTATTTCGCTTGGTGGAATCCTAAACCCAGCAGACTCGCTGCCAAAGAATACCCGAAACCCCCACATTCTGCCGACTACCGGGCGCAGAAGCGACGGGCTCGCTCAATCTGCGGTTTTGGAACTTTGCCTCTGCTCAAGATTCCGTCATAAGTAGTTCATGTCGATTTTCAAAAAAGTCCAAGAACTTGCGATCATCCAGTCATCCGCAGCAGTCGTCTCTTGGGACCAAGAAGTCTATCTGCCACCCGCCGCCGCCAATTATCGCGCCGAGCAACTCGCGTGGTTGTCTTCACGCGGACATGAATTAGCCACCTCCAGCGCGTGGCGAGACGACCTCGAAGCAGCGGAAGCCGCCAACACAGGCAACGATTTTAAGCAAACCGCCAACCTCAGAGAATTGCGCCGCGAGTTTGACCGCGCCACTAAGCTACCCATCGAGCTGGTCGCTCGCGACTCAATCGCCAGCTCCTTGGCCAAACCTGCTTGGGTCGACGCCCGCGAACGATCGGACTTTTCCAGCTTCGCTCCCCATCTCGAAACCCGAGTCAAGCTCGCTCGCGAAAAAGCCGAGCGGTGGGGTTACGCCAGCGAGCCCTACGACGCGCTGCTCGATGAATTCGAGCCCAACACCAGCACCGCCGCAGTCGCCAATTTATTCGATAATTTACGCCCCGCCATCCGCGATATCTCGGCGCAAGCAGTTGCCAACTCCGCAGCCCAAGCGCCTCGCTTACCTTTAGGTCCTTACCCGATCGATGCCCAGCAACAATTCAACGCCGAAGTCGCCGAATATATCGGCTTCAATTTCGACTCTGGCCGGATCGATACCAGCGCCCACCCATTTTGCACTCGCCTCGGCCCGCATGATGTGCGGCTGACCACCTGCTACCTCGCCTCAGATTTCACCGTCTCGTTCTTCGGCATGCTGCACGAAGCTGGCCACGGGCTCTACGAGCAAGGCTTAGACCCTGAGAATT
>JAYWAR010000361.1:0-3812 GCA_043782285.1 Akkermansiaceae bacterium
TGTGCCGTCGTGAAATTGAACACCGGACGCGCGAAATCCAAGGGTTTTACATGCCTTCGTTTTCCAGCCGCTTGATTTCTTACAAAGCACTGGCGATGCCAGCCGCCTTGCGTGCGTTTTATTTAGATTTCAACGATCCCGACTACCAAGTTTCGATCGCGCTTTACCATCAACGATTTTCTACCAACACCTTCCCAGCTTGGCCACTTGGCCAGCCGTTTCGGATGCTGTGCCACAATGGTGAAATTAACACGGTTGAGGGCAATCGCAACTGGATGACCTCCCGTGAGGAATTCTTTGCCTCACCGGTCTGGGGCGATGACATTGAGCTGGTTAAAAATTTGATTCGCCATGGTGAGTCCGACTCGGCATCGCTGGATCATGCTTTAGAATTATTGATTCTTTCAGGCCGTTCGCCGGAACACGCAATGTGCATGCTGGTGCCGCCAGCCTATCGCAATGACGAGGATATTTCTGACGAACTTCGTGCGTTTTACCAATTTATGCGCTCATTTTCCGAGCCGTGGGATGGTCCTGCCGGTTTGGTTTTCACGGACGGCACCAAGTTATGTGCTTCCTTGGATCGCAACGGGCTCCGGCCCTCGCGTTACAAAATCACCGCAGATGGGATTCTCTACATTGGCTCAGAGGCAGGAGCGGTGGTCTTAGATGACGCGACCGTGATCCGCAAAGGACGCCTTGGGCCGGGCCAAATGATTTCTGCGAACACCGCAACAGGTGAGTTTAAATACGACAGCCAAATTAAAAACGAGCTCGCAAAACAACAACCTTACCGCCGTTGGATTGACGAAAACCGGGTCGAACTCCGCAAGTTCGTCTCGCCCGCCGCGCATGTGCCGGAAATCGATTTCACGCCCCTTGATTTGTCGCGCCAACAAGTGGCTCACGGGATCTCGCAAGAAGAACTCGACATGGTTTTTCCACCGATGATCAAAGGCGCTCAGGAAGCGGTTTTTTCGATGGGAGATGACATCCCACTGGCGGTGCTTTCGAGTTACCCACGACTGCTGTACACGTATTTCAAGCAACTATTTGCCCAAGTTACGAACCCGCCGATTGATCCAATCCGCGAATGGGCCGTGATGTCACTCGGCGCTGGCCTTGGTGCAGAGAGAAACTTGCTTGTCGAGACCCCGGAACATTGCAAAACCGTCAGCCTCAACAGCGCCATTTTATTTGAGCATCAGCTTGAGAAGATCAAAGACCTGGATGAGCAAGGCTTTCCGGCCCTAGTTCTTGATTGCACTTGGCCGCTGGCCAGCGGTGCCGCGGGTTTAAAAATTCGGCTCGATGCACTTTGCCTTGAAGCGGAGACTGCGGTTCAAGAGAACTTCAACATTCTTATTCTCTCTGATCGGGCGACGTCCGCCGAGCGGGTGCCGATCCCGACATTGCTGGCCATCGGCACGGTTCATCACCACTTGACCCGCATCCGCACTCGTTTACGGGCATCACTCGTCGTTGAATCTGGCGAAGTCCGCGATGTCCACCAAATTGCTTGCTGCTTTAGTTTCGGTGCTACCGCGATTTGCCCTTATCTTGGCTTTGCTACAGTCCGCCAACTGGTTGCTGCGGATGCCGTTAAAAACAAATTCGGCGAAATCACCGCGCAAAAAGCGATGGCCAACTACCACAAGGCTCTCGAAAAAGGCATCCTTAAGATCATGTCAAAAATGGGCATTTCCGTGCTCAATTCTTATCAAGGCGCTCAGACCTTCGAAGCCATCGGCGTCGGCAACGAAGTGGTCGAGTTTTCCTTCACCGGCGTACCTTCCAAAATCGGTGGCGTTGGCTTTACCGAAATTGCCGACGAATCGTTGATTCGTCACCGAGCTGCCTTCGAAGCCGCCGCTTTTGACGGTGTCCCGCTCGACCTTGGTGACCCCGGATACAACCGCTATCGCAAAGCCGGGGAACGGCACATTTATACCACCGAGGTCATCAAAAATTTCCACACGTACGTCAAGTCGGGTAAGCCCGAGGACTACGAGGAATATGTTCGTGTTGCGCTGGAAACCAGTCCGGTAGCCATCAAAGATTTGATCGAGTTCGTACCTGCCTGCGGCGGCCCGATCGCGTTAGAAGAAGTTGAGCCGATGGAATCGATTCGTCGGCGCTTCACCACTGCGGCGATGTCGCTGGGAGCTCTTTCTCCTGAAGCTCACGAAACCCTTGCGATCGCGATGAATCGCATCGGTGGCAAATCAGACTCTGGAGAAGGTGGTGAAGACCCAGTTCGCTACAAGCCCTACCCAAACGGCGATTTTGCCCGCTCCTACATCAAGCAAGTCGCCTCGGGGCGTTTTGGCGTCTCCGCTCACTACCTCGTCAATGCGGGTGAGTTGGAAATCAAAATGGCGCAAGGAGCCAAGCCTGGCGAAGGTGGTCAGCTTCCAGGCCACAAGGTCAATGCCCTCATCGCTCGCCTGCGCAATACCCAGCCCGGCGTTCAACTGATTTCACCGCCTCCCCATCACGACATTTATTCGATCGAAGATCTCGCCCAGCTCATCCACGACCTCAAAGAAGTGAACCCGCGGGCTCGAATCACGGTTAAATTGGTCGCGGAGTCCGGGATCGGCCCGGTCGCAGCAGGTTGCGCCAAAGCCTCCGCTGACAACATCCTAATTTCTGGCCACGACGGCGGCACCGGGGCATCTCCCCTCTCCTCCACCAAACACGCGGGTTCCCCTTGGGAGCTCGGTCTCGCCGAAGCCCAACAAACGCTTCTGGTTAACAAACTCCGCGACCGCGTCGTCCTCCGTACTGACGGGGGCATCCGCAATGGCCGCGATGTGGTGATCGCTGCGATTCTCGGAGCCGAACAATATAATTTCGGCACTACCGCCATGATTGCGATGGGCTGTGTTTACGTCCGCAAATGCCATCTAAACACTTGCCCAGTTGGCATCGCAACCACCGACCCCAAATTCCGTGCTAAATTTAAAGGCACCCCGGAAATGGTCATCAACTATTTCACCGCAGTCGCTGAAGAAGCGCGTCATCACATGGCTCGGCTCGGCGTCCGCTCGCTCGACGAAATGATCGGTCGCCCCGAATTGCTCAAACAGCGCCACATTCCAGATCATCCAAAGGCCAATACCCTAGATCTTTCCGCCTTACTGAAAGACGTGGTCCCCGACCTCGCCGCCTACTCCGGTAACCCAAGCGAGTCGATTTCTCGGATTTGCACCAAACCTCGCAACGATGGTCTCACCAAGCCCGAGCTCGATCTTCAAATTCTTGCGGATTTAGTCATGGCAATTTCTCAGCGCCCGGCACCCATCACTCCCGAGTATGGCGAAAACTCGGTTTCTCCAGAGCTTCTCGCCGCGATCCAGCTCATCCCCGACCGCCCACCGCTCGCACTGAGCTACGATGTGATCAACACCAACCGCAACATCGGCACTCGGCTCTCCGGTCGCATTGCCGAAATTCACGGTGATCGAGGGCTTGCCGAAAATTCGATCCACATCACCTGCCGTGGTAGCGCCGGCCAATCCTTCGGCTGTTTTCTGGTCTCCGGGGTAAAACTTGAACTGATCGGCGAGGCCAACGACTATGTCGGCAAAGGCATGGCTGCCGGTAAAATCATCATTCGGGTTGCTGAAACCGCTCAATTTGAAGCCGCCACCAACACCATTTGCGGCAATACTTGCCTCTACGGGGCTACCGGCGGGCAATTTTTTGCCACCGGCCGTGCGGGCGAGCGCTTTGCGGTGCGCAATTCCGGAGCTACCACCGTAGTCGAGGGTATCGGCGATCATGGCTGCGAATACATGACCAACGGC
>JAYWAR010000362.1:0-3798 GCA_043782285.1 Akkermansiaceae bacterium
CGCCGCCTGCTCAAGTTACCAGCGATGCGCAAAGACACGACTCTGGTCTTGCACGTTGGCCCGGGCAACACCCGCGCCCTGCTCTTTCAAAACGGCCTGATCACCCGCTACACCAGCTACCGCATGGGCACTCACCGCACCCGCGAAGCCGTGGATGGCTCGCACGCAGAGGGCTCGATCATGCTGCGAGTCATCCGTGAACACGCTTACGGCAACCTCGCCCAAATCCGCTTCGACTACTCCGACGTCAAGATCGACGGACTGGTGGTCATCGGCTACGAGATCCAATCCGTCGGTCCGGTACTGACCAAATCCAGCCAAGTTTGCTCGCTCAAAACCCTGCGCCAATTCACCGCCGACGTCGCGAATTGCAGCGACGTCGAACTGGTGAAGCGCTTCCAACTCGACTATCAAACTGCCGAAGCGCTGATTCCCGCGCTCGAAATTAACCTCGCCATCGCCGAAACCCTCAAACTCGACGAGGTTCACATTCCAACCAGCGAGTACGAACAAGGACTGCTTCACGATTTACTCGTCTCGCAAGAACTCACCGGCGCCTTTGCCGAGGAAGTTGTGCGCTCCGCCCGCATTCTGGCAGAACGCTACCAATCCGACTCCAGCCACGGTGAACACGTCGGCAACCTCTGCACCCGTTTTTTTGACTCCCTTACCGACCTTCATCAGCTCACCGTCCACGATGCCCTGTTGCTGCAAGTGGCCGCCATTCTTCATGAAGTCGGCACTTACGTCAGCCCGCGCGCCCATCACAAACACTCCGAATACTTGATCCTCAACTCGGAAGTTTTCGGGCTCGACCGCTTAGATGTCACCATCGTCGCGCTGGTTGCCCGTTATCACCGCCACTCAGGACCACGCCTCGACCACCCGAGTTACGCCGCCCTCAGTACCGACGACCGCATCCGTGTCTGCAAACTGGCGGCCCTGCTGCGAGTGGCTGATGCTCTTGAGCGTACTCACGCCCAACGAGTCGCCCAACTTGAGATCCGCCGCGAATCTGGCAAACTTCGCATCCGCCTGCCTGGCCTCGCCGATGCCGCCGTCGAGCGCCTCGCGATGGCGACGAAAGCCGACCTTTTCGAACAAGTCTTCGGTCTCGAGATCATCATCGACGAGGACAACTGAGGGTTCATCCAAAATCCTTAAAACCTAAAATTGCCTACCATGCCCAGCCCCTACCTCAACCGCGAGCTTTCTTGGATCGAGTTCAACCAACGCGTGCTGAATGAAGCCCTCCGCGACGATTTACCGTTGTTGGAACGGGTCAAATTTCTCGCGATCACAGCTGCCAATCTTGACGAGTTTTTCCAAGTCCGGATTGGTGGGCTGATGTTAATGCGCCGCAGCGGTCGCAAAGCTCCAGATCCGTCCGGGTTCACCCCAGCTCGCAATTTAAGCGCTCTGCGCCAACGCATTCTTAAAATGAGTGCCGATCAATACAGCCTGCTGACTGGCACCCTTGTCCCGGCCTTGATTCAAGCGGGCATCTACCCGTTGCAGCCTCGCGAGCTTTCCATCGTACAGGCGGCCCAAGCCGCAGCCGCTTTTGACGACTTAATTTTTCCGCTCCTCACGCCCCTCGCGGTCGATCCCGCCGGAGCACCGCCGATCGTCCCGGCCTTGCAGATTACCGTCGCCTGTCGCCTGCTCGACCCTGAAACGCTCAGCACTCGCCACGCCCTGATTCCCATCCCAGAAATTCTCGATCGCCGAGTTCATCTCAGCGTCGAGGGCGACGGCCACGGCTTCATTCTCATCGAAGACCTCGTCGCCAGCCACGCAGGCAAACTATTCCCGGGAGAAAGTGTCACCCATACCAGCGCCTTTCGCCTCACTCGCAATGGCGATATTACGGTGCAAGACGAAGATGTGATCGACCTCGCGGGGGAAATGGAAGACGTCCTGTCCGCCCGCCGTTGTGCTGACACCGTCCGCTTGGAACTGCGCTCAGACACCCCCCGCGACCTCGTTCGCATGATCCAACATGTCACAGGCGCGACCCCAGCGGAGATTTACCGGGTCGATGGGCCACCGGGCTTGGCATCATTTATGGAGCTCGCTTTTTTATCGGGTTTCGATCACCTCCGGGACACCGATTGGCCGGCTCAAAACTCACCCGCCATCGCGCCCGGGGCCTCCATGTTTGAGACGATTGCCTCAAACGACCTGCTGCTGTTTCACCCCTACGAGTCCTTCGAACCCGTCATTCGCCTGATCGAGCAGGCAGCAGAAGACCCCGACGTCATCGCCATCAAACAAGTTCTTTACCGCACCGCACGCAAATCCCGGATCGTCGACGCCTTGATCAAAGCCGCAGAAAATGGCAAACACGTCACTGCTTTAGTCGAGCTCAAGGCCCGCTTCGACGAAGCCCGCAACCTCGACCGCGCCGACGAACTCCAACGCGCCGGGGCCCAGATCGTCTACGGCGTCAAAAACCTTAAAACCCACGCCAAAATTTGCCTGATCGTCAGGCGCGAATCCGGCCATTTGCGCCGCTACGTTCACCTTGGCACCGGCAACTACAACGAAACCACCGCCAAACTTTACACCGATCTCTCCTACCTCACCTGCAAGCCCGAGTATGGCAACGATGCATCATTGTTTTTCAATGCCGTCACCGGTCGCTCGAAACTGCTGCGTTTCCAACGCTTTATCCCCGCTCCCACCGCAATGAAACCGACCTTGCTCGACCTCATTGCCGGCGAAACCGAACGCGCCAAACAAGGTCTGCCCGCCCGGATCATCGGCAAGCTGAACTCGCTGCAAGATCCAGAAATCATCAACGCTCTTTACACCGCCTCACAAGCCGGAGTCGAAATCCGACTCAATGTCCGGGGGATCTGCTGCCTCAAACCCGGCGATCCGAAGTATTCAAAAAACATCGAAGTGATTTCGGTCATCGACCGTTTTCTGGAACATGTCCGACTGTTTTATTTTCA
Organism: Akkermansiaceae bacterium; assembly: GCA_043782285.1. Classification (GTDB taxonomy): domain Bacteria; phylum Verrucomicrobiota; class Verrucomicrobiia; order Verrucomicrobiales; family Akkermansiaceae; genus Luteolibacter. Next base: position 2,961 of record JAYWAR010000362.1, read on the forward strand.
CCAAGGCGGCGATGCTGAAATTTACATCGCCTCTGCCGACTGGATGACCCGCAACCTCGAAAAACGCATTGAGTTGATGATTCCAATCGAAGAGCCCGCGCTCAAACGTCGCCTGCTGCGCCTGCTCGAAGCCTTCTTCCAGGATAACACCCAAGCCTCACGCCTGCTCCCGGACGGAAGTTCCCAACGCCTCGTCCGCACCAAGGGCCAAAAAGCCTTCCGCGTGCAGGACTATTTCTATCAACAAGCGAAAAAAGCGGCCAAAGCCCGCGAGCACGAACGCGCCATGACTTTCGAGCCGCATGTCCCCGCCGAATGAGTGCCGCCATGTTTTTGAATCAGCATTCGCTTGCATCGCCCCGATCGCTTGCCTAGTTTGCGCCCGCCGTGCCGATTACTGCCATTCTAGCCCTTGAAGATGGACGCTGTTTCGAAGGAACTGCCTTCGGAAGCACCGGAACCACCACCGGAGAAATTTGTTTCAACACCTCGATGACGGGCTATCAGGAGGTCATTACCGATCCCTCCTATCGCGGCCAAATCGTCGCGATGACCTACCCACAAATTGGAAATTACGGAATCAACCCTGAAGACGCCGAGTCCAGCGCGCCCCACATCCGCGCCTTGGTCATCGGCGAGCTTTGCGAAGTACCGTCAAACTGGCGTTCCAGCCAGCCACTTGCCACCTATTTGGCGGAAAACAAAATTCTCGGCATTGAGGGGATCGATACCCGCGCTCTCACCAAACACCTTCGCTCACGTGGAGCGATGCGCGCCTGCGTCAGCACCGAACTCGATGCTGACGCCGCCGTCGCCGCCGCCAAATCTTCTCCCTCCA
>JAYWAR010000363.1:0-3793 GCA_043782285.1 Akkermansiaceae bacterium
GCAGGAAGCTGAGCGGCCATTTTCTCCATCTCGTCCATCGCGTCGCCCGAGCTCAGACCGGCAGCTGCGCCGCCGACGAGGTTTACGGCAGGAATCCCGTTGTAACGCTGAAGCTGTGGCGAACCAAACGACCAATCGATCTTAGTCACTGCCGACAGCGGCACCATCCCGCCCGATTTATTTCTCAGGTAAACTTTGCCGATGTCTTCAGGACTCATCCGGAATTTTGCGTCGAGCTGGACGATCACGCGCTGAACACGCGGGCCGTTGATGAAATTATTAACATAAGACGAGCCAAAAGCGGTCTGCAGCGTTGTATTAATATCTGCCAGAGAAACGCCAAGCGCACTGGCCTTGTCTTGGTCCAGCTCGATTTTCATCTGCGCCGCATCCGCGAGACCTTGTGCCCGAACTTGCATTAACTTTGGGTTTTTCGCGGCCATCCCTAGCAGTTTGGCTTTTCCCGCATCCAAAGCCGCATGGCCCACACCGCCGACATCTTGCAGCCAGAAATCAAAACCCGAGGAAGTCCCAAGCTCGGGAATGGCCGGTGGATTCAGCGGGAAAACAATGGCGTCCTTGATTCCACCGAGTCCCATCAACGCACGCTGAATCACCGCTTGGACCTTGTGATCCTTCCCGCCACGCTCTTCCCACGGCTTCAACCGGAGGAAAGCGAGGGCTGAGTTTTGTGCTTTACCGGCGAAGCTGAATCCGGCGACGGTGAAGTAGTGTTCGATTTCCGGCTGCTTGGAGAAATACGCTTCCGCCTTTTTCAGCACCTCCCCGGTCCGTTCATCAGTCGCGCCTTCAGGCAGTGACATCAGCGTTAGAAAATAGCCCTGATCTTCTTCAGGCAAGAACGAGGATGGCATCTTTTTGTAAAACATGATCACCACAACGATCACTGCGCCAAAAACAATTAGCCCGAGATACGCCCGCTTGACCAAACCCCCAACCCACCCCTGATAACGCTGGGTGAACGAATCGAAGGAACGGTTAAACCAACCAAAAAATCCAGCTTTCGCATGATGGTGGCCAGCCTCCACTTGCTTGAGCAATGTGGCACAGAGCGCGGGTGTCAGCGAAAGGGCGAGAAACACCGAGAACAGCATGCACGAGACGATCGACATCGTGAACTGCCGGTAAATCGTGCCCACCGAGCCACCGAAGAATGCCATCGGAATAAACACCGCAGTCAGAACCAGCGTGATCCCGATGAGTGCGCTGGTGATTTGCCCCATCGCCTTACGGGTCGCCTCCACGGCTGACAATCCTTCCTCACTCATGATCCGCTCAACATTTTCCACCACCACAATTGCATCATCCACCAAGATCCCAATCGCCAGCACCATCCCAAACATGGTCAGTACGTTGATAGAAAATCCAAAAACTGCCATCAGTCCGCAAGTCCCTAACAAGGCTACCGGCACCACAATGGTGGGAATCAAGGTCGCTCGGATGTTTTGCAGGAAAAGATACATCACCAAAAATACCAAGATGATCGCCTCGACCAGCGTCTTCAAAACCTCTTCGATCGAGATTTTGACAAAAGTTGAAGTATCCAGCGGATAGACGACCTTCACCCCCGGCGGGAAAAATTCCGTGAGCCGGGCCACTTCCTTGCGGACTCCAGCGGCAGTGTCGAGTGCGTTGGCAGTCGGAGAAAGCTTCACCGCAGCAGCAGCCGTCGGTTTACCATCAATCCGCGCCTTAATCGTGTAATCTTGGCCACCGAGCTCAATCCGAGCAACATCGCGGAGGTAAACTCGCGAACCGTCAGTATTTACCCGCAAAACAATTTTACGGAATTCCTCAACCTCGCGCAAGGTCGCGCGGCCTTGCAAAATCACGTTGAGTTGCTGGCCTTTCACCGCCGGTAACTGGCCAATCTGACCAACAGGCACTTGCGTGTTCTGCGCGGCGATGGCGCTAGAAATATCTCCCGGTGTCAGCCGGTAACTCACCAGTTTATCAGGATCTAACCAAACACGCATCGCGTATTGGGTACCAAACTGAATGACCTCACCCACCCCCTGAACTCGGCGAATTGGGTCAAGCACATTGGACGCCAGATAATTCCCAAGGGCAATGGCGTCTAAGCTGCCGTCATCCGTTGAGAGTGCGATGAACATCATGAAGTTCCGCGTCGCCTTGGCTACCACCACCCCTTGCTGCTGGACGGTCTGAGGCAGACTGGGCGTGGCGAGTTGAACCTTATTTTGGACCTGCACTTGCGCCACGTCTGGATTGGTTCCGGGCTTGAAATAAAGTGTGATGATCGCCGTCCCGTTCGCATCGCTGGCGGACGACATGTATAACAAATTGTCGATGCCATTGAGTTGTTGTTCGATAACCGAGGTGACCGTATCACTGAGGGTTTCGGCGGAAGCGCCGGCATAGTTCGCGGTGATCGAAATTGAAGGGGGAGCGACGCTGGGATACTGGGCGACCGGCAATTTGGTCAGAGAAATAGCACCGAGAAGGCAAATGAGGATCGCGATCACCCAAGCGAACACTGGACGGTCAATGAAGAAGCAGGCCATGAAGTTTGAAAGTTAGTGTGAGTTCGTTTTGAACTGCTGGCTGTTGTCCTTGGCTACGGCGAAAGGTTCCGGCACTACCAGCGCGCCGGCTTTGGTCTTGAGGTGACCTTCCATGATCACCCGCTCACCGGCTTGCAGGCCAGAACGGACGATCCATTTATCGCCAAACAAGTCACCCGTCTCAATCATCCGGACTTGAGCGTGATTGGAATCATCTACAATCCAAACACTACCCTTGCCGCCAATCGCACGGCTAACCGCACGTTGTGGGAGGGTGACCGCATTTTCCTTCACCGCTTGGACGACGCGAGCGCGGGCAAACATTCCGGGTAGTAACTCGCGATTGGGGTTCGGAAACTCAGCACGCAGTAAAACCATCCCCGTCGTTTGATCCACCGAAGCCTCTGAAAAAAGTATCCGGCCCGGCTCGAGATACTCGCTGCCATCTTCCAGCAGTAAGGTCACTTTGCTTGAGTTAGAACCGGCCTTTTTTAAAGCGATGAGATCGGCGCTCGACTGGCTAAAGTCGAAATAAATCGGATCAAGCTGTTGGATGGTCGCCATCAGCGTGGCATCGCCTTGGCCGACCAGCGCGCCCTCGGTCACTGCCGCTTTGCCAATCCGTCCGGAAATCGGTGCCGTTACGGTGGCATAGCCGAGATTCAGTTCGGACAGCGCAAGAGCCGCCTTCGCCGCCAGCACCTCGGCATCTGCAACGGCGACAGCAGCTTCCGAATGATCTGCGTCTTGTTTGCTAACCGCACGGACAGCCAACAATTGCCGGAAACGGGTGACCTGGCTTTGCGCCAATTTCGCATTTGCTTCGGCACGGGCAAAATTTGCGGCAGCGCTGTCATTCGCGGCTTGAAGCGGCGCGGGATCGACTTGAAATAGCACCTCGCCCGCCTTCACCTCGGCTCCCTCCTCAAAAACTTTTTTCAGAAGAATGCCAGCGACGCGCGCCCGGATTTCCGCCACCCGCAGTGCATCAATCCGACCCGGCAATTCTTGGATGAGAGTGACGGTTTCGGTTTCTGCAAGCAAGACAGTGACGTGAGCGGGTGGCGGCGGCAGTTTAGCAGCTACTTTTTTTCCGCAGCTAGGAAGTACCAACCAGACGATGGAAGCGAAAAGGAGTAGGCTCGGGCGCATAACAGAAAAACTTGGAATTCTAAAACAGACAGACAGGCTGGATACACTTAGATATCACCCGAATTTCAAAAATCAGAATGACTTTGATGTTTCCA
>JAYWAR010000364.1:0-3789 GCA_043782285.1 Akkermansiaceae bacterium
AGCTCGCACAGACCGATGGAGTCGCCCGCAGCGGCCGTGCCCGTTAACCATCGGCGGCAGGAATCATGCTCCACGGAATCCTTGCGCAAGGCATGGATCAGAACGTTTGCGTCGGGAAGGAATAGCGCCATCAGGATTGGCGGGCTTGCAGACCCAGTTTGGCAAGATCGTGTGCTGCCAGCTCTTCGTCGGCCACTTTGCGGATTTCCTCCCAAGTCCGTGGATCGGGTTGCTCGGCAGCGTAAGTCCGGAACGCATGAGGAGTGGTGGGCGGAGTCATCTTTTTCTCTAACCGCAAGCGCAGTCCCTCTTCGAGGAAACGAGTCAGGCTCACACCCGCCCGAGCGGCTTCGGCTTTGGCCTCCCGGTAAAGGTGATCATCAATCCGAAGAGTCGTTTGCATGAAAGTAAAATAGCTTTTGAAAGATTTCTGTCAAGCGACGAGACCTCTCGAATTGGAATGATCGCCCGGGATCACCCCAGCCGCTGGTTCTTCACCAATTCCCGCAGCACCCGTGCCGCGCTGGCTTCTTCCGGGCGCAGAACTTCCCGGTGGCGGGCCAGGTAGTCGGCGATCTCCACGACCCGCTCGCTGATCTCGCCCTTGGCAAACTCGACGGCGCTTTTGAGGCGGGCCTCGTTCGCCTTCTAGTTGCCCATCAGTGCGCGGAAATCGCTAACTTTCAGAACACTTGACCTCGCGGAGTCCCGGCCGGACGAATGGCCTTCGGAACTGAATGCTGCCAGCCGCAGGAAATTTATCGATTTCGCCAGACTGGCGAGTCGGCATCTGGACGTGATGGAAATCGTCAATGTCCTGCATGCTGCGGCGATGAGGGCGACATCGTCTGAAAAGAAGGCAGAATGAGCGGTCCACATGACCGAGGGACGCGCGCACCCTCGCGGGTTTTTGTTTTCGACGCCCTGGTCGAAAACCTCGTGGAATGGACAGCAACGCTCGTCTTTGGCGACACGCTTGGCGCGTGTGCTCCCCGTGGATGCCTATCGAAAAAGTTTGATGCTCACCGGGCCTATCAAACCTGACGTCGTTTTGCCCCGGTAGTGGGTGGGGATGGTGACGTAATGATTGGCGAGGGTGCTGGAAACGAGGACTTCGATTTGATTTTCGCCGGATTTCACGAAGGCGGTGATGTCGAATGTCCACGGTGGGGCCGATTTGATTCCGGCGGGTTTGCCGTTCACGCGTAGCTCGGCGGAGGCCACGACGTTTCCGAGATCGAGGATGACTTTCCCGGTGGTATCCGGCGCGGTGAGCGGGAAGGATTTCCGATACCACGCGGCACCGGAGTAGGTTTCTAGAACCCCTGCCTGAGACCAATCTCCGGAGGCAATTTCGCCTGCGTCACAGTCGAGGCGGATGAAATCACGGAATGCCGCGCCGCCATATTCGCCGCGCATCTGCCCGACTCGTATGGCGACCACGACGGGTGATCGCGCGGGTGCGGGAAGGGTCGCATTCCATTCGCCGTAGTAGCGCACGTCCTCCGCGAGTCCCGTCGCGCCGGGCCACGATTTTTGATTGGCCGCAAAAGAACGCAAAGAACGCAAAGAATCGGAATCTAGATCCTTGTGCTCTTTGCGTTCCTTTGCGGCTAAACTCACGGGTAGGCGTCCCGCGAACTTGGGCAGGATCTCAATCATGGCCTTGTTGATGAGCACCGCCATGACAAAGGGACTGTCCTTCTGTCATGCCAAAGCCCAGGGTTGCGAGGCACGAGCTACCCTGGGTTCACGGTCACCCGCCATCCCAACCCCAACGGGGTTGCGGCCTCCCGGGCCGCGCCATGACAAAAGGCCTGTCCCTCTATCACGACTCACCCCCTCCGGTTTCATTTATCATTGGCGCAATACGAACCGCCCGCATTAATTCCGGTTCAAGCTCATCAGCAACCGCAGCAGATACCAGAACAGCAGCGCGACGCTGGCGAAGAGCGAGAGCGAGGCCGCCACATGTTGGCCGGGCTGATAACGATGGATCAGGTTACTGGTGTTATAAAGGATCGATCCCGAGGCGAAGATTACCATCGCTGCGGAAAACCACAGGCCGAGTGAAATCGGCAAGATAAACGACGCCACGATCAACCCGAGAGCGACGAAGCCACCGATCTTGAGCATTCCGCCGAGGAAGCTGAAATCCTTCTTCGTCGTCAGCGCCACTGTCGAAATACCGATCACCATCGCCACCGTGATGAGGCCCGCTTGCAGCACCAGTCCGATGTCGCCAGTCATGACCATCGCCAGCATGATCATCGGCAAGAAAATGACCGCTTCCGCCACCGTGTAGAGCAGCAGTCCGGCGTACTGCATCCCTTTCGACGAACTGTTCGTCGCCCACCGGTCCGCGACCCAAGAAATCGCCACGAACGCCGCCATCACCATCAGCCACGAATATTTGCTAGCCCCCAACAACTGCAATGCCGCAGTGCCCAAGCCCATCCTTATAAACATCCCTTCAAAGGCGGCGAACAGCGCGATGGCACCCGCGAGGTGCCAGTAAGTCTTGCGGATAAAAGCGGCACGCTCCGACTCCGGTGAATCCGAAATCATACCGACGGCATAGGGATGAGGGTAGTTGTTCATGGTAATTTTAGAATGGATCCCGAAAATTTGCCAGCTCCCTATCACTTTCACAATCCTTAAAATCGCTGCGCACTCGACGCTTATAGCGACACCGTAAGAAGCTTGGCCTGAGGTATAGGCTCTGGAAAATGATCAGACTCTATCCGATGAGGAAGGATGGGGTAATTTTTGCCCACCGTCCGAGAGCAGCTCGGAGCATTTCGGCACTGGGGGCGGTGGCGATGGTGACGAATATATGGCGTGCCGGTGGCTCGGCAGGTTGCCGGGGCAGCACGGATTTGTGGCTTTCAGGGTCAAATCCTGTCGCAAGTGGTCGTAGCAATACCGGCGAAAGTGAAATCGGAACCTTTTCTAATTGAGTGGCTTAGTCGCGCACTGACGGAGCTTGTCAGATGGTGCACGCTGCAGGGTTCGAACCTGCGACCCCATCCGTGTGAAGGATGTGCTCTACCACTGAGCTAAGCATGCATTCCGAAGAAATGGCCACTATCTTTGCGGCCGGGCATTGAGAATGCAGGAGCGCGAGCAGGCTTGGCAAGTCAATCCATGATTTTGCCGCAATTTTTTAATAAATCTAGCTTCGCGTGGTCGCCCACTGAGGACTAGGGTGCCGCCCAGCAAGAACCGTGGCCCAGATTCCAAAAGAAAGTGTTGAGAAAGTGCTCGAAGCGACGGATATCGTCGATTTGATCGGTTCTTACATTCAGGTAAAAAAGGCAGGGTCGGCATATCGGGCAAATTGTCCGTTTCACCACGAAAAGACTCCATCGTTTTACATTACGCCATCCACCCAACGATTTCATTGCTTTGGTTGCGGCAAGGGTGGTGACGCGATTTCTTTCGTCCGCGATCATGAAAACCTGCCTTTCATGGATGCCGTCCGCAAACTCGCCTCCCGGGCAGGGATCCATATCACCGAAGAAGAATCTGACCCCAAGGCCGAGCAATTCCGCAAGTCGCGGGGAAAACTCTTGGACCTCCACCGCGAGGCCACTGCATTTTTCCACCAACAATTGATGAAGAGCCCTGCGGCCAAGCATGCTCGCGACTACATGAAATCACGCAGCTTCGGCAGCGCGATGGCAGCGAGCTGGTCAGTCGGCTGGATGCCGGATAATCCGAGGGTTTTCCTCGATTGGGCACGCTCACGCAAGTTCACCGGCCGGGAGTTGGTTGATTCCGGGATCG
>JAYWAR010000365.1:0-3786 GCA_043782285.1 Akkermansiaceae bacterium
GTACACAATGAGTGAGTGATCTGCTCAAGCGCATCTTCGAGCGGATGGGCAAAATCATAGAGCGGGTAAATGCACCATGCGTTGCCCGTATTGTGGTGCGGCGCGTGCATGATCCGGTAAAGCACTGGATCGCGTAAGTTCATGTTCGGCGAGGCAAGGTCGATTTTGGCACGAAGCACGCATTCGCCTTCCTTAAACTCCCCCGCTCTCATCCGGCCAAAAAGATCAAGATTTTCGGCTAAAGGACGATCGCGAAACGGCGATGGGGTCCCGGGCGTGGTAAGGTTTCCACGGTTAGTCCGCATTTCCTCTGCGGATTGCTGCTCGACATACGCCTTGCCTGCTTGAATCAAGTGAACCGCGCAGTCGTAAAAAAATGTGAAATAGTCGCTCGCAAAATAGAGATTCTCTCCCCAGTCGAAGCCCAGCCATTTGACGTCCGCCTTGATGCTCTCAACATACTCGGTCTCCTCTTTTTCCGGATTGGTGTCGTCAAAACGCAAATGACACTTGGCCGCGACAGCAGCATTTTCTCCTGCAATCCCGAAATTGAGGCAAATCGACTTGGCATGGCCAATATGAAGGTAGCCATTCGGCTCGGGCGGAAAACGAGTAACGACGCTAGTATGATGAGACGTGGCGAGGTCAGCAGCGATAATCTCACGGATGAAATCAAGCTTAGCAGGCTGGGTAGTTGGATCAGACATGGAAAATTGGGGAAAATTGGCACTACGAAAAACACGAGGTGCTCAAAAATTATAGGATAATCCGGGGGCTTGCGAACCGAATTCTCATTCGATTCAAGATCTACCCCATCCTGACCGCTGAAAAGCCCCTCAGCCGAGTCAACATCCCGGCTAAATTATTGCGAAACTCTGACAAACCATCTTGCCCATTTTCCACCTTTATTATCCAGTCATCCCGTGCGCTACGAACCTATTTCTGCCGAGCTTTTCATCCGCAATCGCGATAAACTTTGCCAGCTTCTCAAACCGAACAGCTTAGTCATCGTCCATGCCAACGACATTTACCCAACCAACGCCGACGGCACGATGTCTTTTCGGCAAAATAACGACCTCTTTTACCTCAGCGGAGTCGATCAGGAAGAAACGGTGTTGGTTCTGATGCCAAACGCAATCGACCCCACTGAGCGTGAAATTTTATTTGTCAGGGAAACTAACGATCACGTTGCAGTCTGGGAAGGGGCCAAACTAAGCCAAGAGCAAGCCCGTGCGGTTTCAGGAATTAAACATATCGAATGGTCTCACACCTTTGACGGCTTCCTGCAACGACTGATGCCTCAAGTGGAGCACGTTTATCTTGTCACCAACGAGTATCCGAGAGCTTGCGTCGCCGTTGAAACTCGTAACGCACGTTTTATCAAAGATTGTCAAGCCCGCTACCCACTTCATCGCTACCAGCGACTCGCCGTGTTGATGCACCAACTGCGGATCATCAAGGAGCCCGAAGAAATCCAGATGATCCAGAAAGCTTGCGACATCACCGAAGCGGGCTTCCGGCGCCTCCTTGGGTTCATCAAACCTGGCGTCGGCGAATGGGAGATCGAAGCCGAGCTACTGCACGAGTTTATCCGCCGTAAATCACGCGGCTTTGCTTACGCCCCCATCATTGGTTCAGGTAAAAATGCCTGTGTTCTTCATTATGTGGAAAACGACCAAATTTGCCAAGATGGCGAGTTGGTGCTCCTCGATGTTGCTGCCGAATACGCAAGTTGGAACTCAGACCTAACCCGAACAATTCCGGTCAACGGCAAATTCTCAAAACGCCAGCGCGAAGTTTATGATGCCCTTCTCCGGGTTTTTCGCGGCGCCAACGAGGTCCTACGTCCCGGCAACAACCCCATCGATTATCAAAATCAAGTGGTCGACCTTATGGAACGCGAATTGGTCAATTTGCGGCTCTTCACCGCCAAACAAGCCAAAGAACAAGGACCTGAAAAACTACTGGTCAAAAAATATTATATGCACAGCACTTCCCACCACATGGGGCTTGATGTGCATGATGTCTCCCCCGCGCATCAGCCCTTTGCTGAAGGCATGGTATTCACTATCGAGCCTGGAATTTATATCCGAGAAGAAGGCTTCGGCATCCGTCTCGAAAACGATTTCCTCATCGGTGCCAGCCAAAATTTCGATTTAATGGCCAACATCCCGATTGAAGCCGAAGAAATCGAAATGTTGATGCAAGCTCATCCTTGATCGAGTGTTCAGGCATTGCAGAATTTCCAAGCCCTTAAATCACCCGGCTCCTCACTCGGAATCAACTTTTCGCGGATCGCCGCAATCGCCGGCGTGACCGAGGGCTTTTCGGCTTTCGCAAAACCAATATCGGTCAATGATTCTGTGGGATCATCGCTCAGCCACGCACTTGCCTCATAAGCATCTGCCACGGCATCGCAGATTCCATCTTCAGCAACTTTCAGTTCGTAATCTAAGGGTTTCCATCCAAATCGCTCGGTGCCATACGTTGGAGGAGATAAAAACAGCAAGCTCGGTCTACAACGGCAAGCGTCGCGTTCAAAGCAACAGGCCTCATCCGTGCCGCCGGAAACGTTATCGACACCGCACTTGCCAGATCTGCCTGACGAGGCCAGCGTTTCATTTGCTGGGTTTCTAGTTTGGATCCATAAGCAAGCTTCCTGATGAGACTTTACCGCTTACCCAAAAAAGTAAGCGACAATTCAGTTTCCTGTGCTCAACAAACATCTCAACACTTTGATTTGTGGAGATTTTAAAAAGTGGCCCGAGACGGATTTGAACCGCCGACACGTGAATTTTCAATCCACTGCTCTACCGACTGAGCTATCGGGCCTTTATTTTCACCACCTTTTCGGGCGGACCGGCAGTAAGAAGGCTAACCGGAGATTTGACAACCGGAAAATTGTTTAATTCCAAATTTCCCGAATCAACGACTCTTACTTGAGAAACACTTCTCGTGCTTTGGCTCCCTCACCGGGGCCGACGATGCCGCGTTGCTCTAAAATATCTACCATCCGCGCTGCACGGGTGTAGCCCAACCGTAAACGGCGTTGCAGCAACGAGGTGCTGGCCTTCTGTTCTTGGCGCACCACTTCGATGCATTTCATGATCAAATCCTCGTCCGCTTGCGAGACCTCGTCCTCGTCATCGTCGTTGCTGTTGTTAATGGAAGCATGGATGTCGGTCTCAAATTTCGGCTTACCTTGCTTGGCACAGTGGTCGATGATTCGCTCGATTTCCGCGTCGGTGACGAAGGCACCCTGCGCCCGTTCGAGCTTCGCGGAGCCCGGCGGCAGGTAGAGCATGTCACCCTTACCGACCAGTTTATCGGCCCCTTTGGTGTCCAAAATAACTCGCGAATCAAGCGCTGAAGAAACTTGGAAGGCGATTCGGCAAGGAATGTTGGCTTTGATAATGCCGGTCACCACATCCGCCCGCGGGGTTTGGGTGGCGATGATCAAGTGAATTCCTGCGGCCCGGGCTTTCTGCGCGATCCGTGCAATGCACATTTCCACATCGGCAGGTGCCGTCTGCATCAAGTCGGCAAGCTCATCAATCAACACCACGATGTAAGGGAATCGATCAGGAATGTTATCCTCAAAAATTTCCTCGTCCTCCAGGTCTGCCTCAGCGCCCAGTTCGCCAGATTCCAAAGCCAGTGCGATCGATTCGATGGTTTCATCATCCGCCGGTTCTTCTAACTCGACGACCTCTTCAGCCACGATTTCTTCTTTTTCGGGACGTGGCCGCGAGTTAAAGCTGTCGAAATTTCGCACCCCGACTTTGG
>JAYWAR010000366.1:0-10446 GCA_043782285.1 Akkermansiaceae bacterium
GGGGGGCGAGAAAAGGTCAGGGAAAACTACGATGAATGGGACTTAAAACATCTCTCTTCCAAAAAAGCAAAGCCCCCGCGTCGATGCCAATGCAAAGCCCTGTAGCGTCGCTCGATGAGCGTCGATGCGAAAGTCCTGCGCGAAGCATTCTTCACTTGGTTACCAAACTCCGGCCCAATTTGGGACTAAAATGGATTCTCTTCACTAAACCCCAAAGGGTCTAGAAACCGGTTGAGTTTCAGAAGAAGCCGTTCAACGGAATCAGGCAATCAGATGGAGGCTATCGATTCCAAATAGATAACGGGAGTCCTTGCCGCGTTGGATTTTTCCAGATCGAGCGTGAGGTGGAGGGACCAGTCGTTGAGGTCGTCGGGGTCGATGAGGGTTTGGTGGAGCGTCAGGCCGTCCTCGGAGCGGTGAGTGTGGCGGGCGTTGCGGGCTTCGGGATCGAGGCGGATCTGGTGGCGGACGGCGTGGTAGGTGTTGAGCTGTTGGAGCAGGCGCTCGTTAGACCAAGGCTTGCCGTCGCTGTCGTGGGGGGCGATGAGACTGAGGGCCGCCTCGGTGTCGTAGCGGGAGAGCGCAGTGACGAGGGTTAGGACGTGGTTGCGGAGGTGGCGGGTGAAGACCTGCTTATTCTTCGTGTAGGGGATTTTTGATTGAAGATTGATGATTGCGGATTGTTGATTGGAAGATTTGTCGGGGATCGGAGCATCGGGGTTTTTCATCGCCTGCCACTCGTCGAGTAGGCTGGAGTCGGTGTGGCGGACGATGAGTTCTAAAAACGACTCGGCTTCGTGAAGATGCTCGGTTTTCGCGGTGGCGGGTATGGTTTGGGCGAGTACCTTATACACCTCACCGAGGTGGCGCAGGAGGATGGCTTCGGAACGTTCTAACTTATAGGTTTTGACGTAGTCTTCGAAGGATTGGTAATTTTCGATCATCTCGCGGGCGACGGTCTTGGGTTTGACGTTTTCGCTGCCGAGGTAGGGGTGGCGGAGTTTGAAGGCATTGAAGGTGGTGTAGATGAAATCGGCACCGGGTTTGGGGTGCTCAACTTTTTCTAGCATTTCAATCCGGTCGTCGAATTCCATACCCTCGTCCTTGAGGCGGGCCATGAGTTCGGATTTTAGCAAATCCACCTGTTTGCGCAGCACCATCTCGGGGTTTTCCAGAATGGACTCGATCAGGGAGATGACGTTGAAGGCGTAGTCTTCGGCTTCGAGGTCGAGCTGGGGGATCGCGTCTAGCAGATAGAGGCTAAGGGCGTGGTTGATGGAAAAATCTTCGGGCAAGGAAACATCGACCGCGACTTTCTGCGGGCCGCTGCGTTTGGCGGGCGGGATGATGTGGAGGATTTTCGCACCGACGAGGCCGCGGAAAAGCTTGAAGGCGTGCTTCTTGAGGGCTTTCTTTTTGGAGGGCGGTTCGTGGCTGTCGGCGATAATTTTTTTCAACGCGGCGCAGCCGTCTTCGTTGGTGCGGGAGAGGACGTTGAGCAGGGTGTGATGGTGGACGGAGAAGCTGGAAACGAGCGGCTCAGGCGGGGCGGTCTGGAGCTTGGCGTAGGTTTGTTCGTCCCAATGGACGTAGCCTTTTTCTGGCGGTTTGCGTTTTTCAAAGGACTTCTTTTTGTTCGCGGTAGCCTTGGCGGCGAGGCGGAGGTTCTCGATGATGTGCTCGGGGGCTTGGGCGACGACGTAGCCGACGGTGTCGAAGCCACGGCGACCCGCGCGACCGACGATCTGGCGGAAATCGCGGACGGCGAGGATCTTGGTGCCACGCCCGTCGTATTTGCACAGGCCAGTGAGCATCACGGTGCGGATCGGGACGTTGACGCCGACGCCGAGGGTGTCGGTGCCGCAGACAACCTTGAGCAGGCCGCGGGCGGTGAGTTTTTCGACCAACAAGCGGTATTTCGGCAGCAGGCCGGCGTGGTGGATGCCGACGCCGTGGCGGAGGATCTTCGAGAGTTCGCGGCCGTAGGGGGAGCGGAAATCGGCGTCGTCGAGGGCGCGGGCGATGGCGTGTTTTTCCTCCTTGGTGCAGAAGTTAGTAGAGAGCAGGTCACGTGCGGTATCGGCGCAGGCGTTCTGGGTGAAATGGACGAGATAGACGGGCGAACGGCCTTGTTCGTTGAGTTCGGCGACTTTTTCCTGGAGCTGGGTGGTGGAGTATTCGAATTCGAGCGGGACGGGGCGTTGGTCGGACTGGACGAGGGTGGTGGGTGCGCCTGTTAGCGCGGTGAGTTGTTTCGAGAAAAATTCCGAGTCGCCGAGGGTGGCGGACATGAGGAGGAAGCGGGCGCGCGGCAATGTCAGCAGCGGGATTTGCCAAGCAGCACCGCGCGAGTGGTCGGAGTAGTAGTGGAACTCGTCCATGATCACGTCGTCCACCGGGGCGTGCGCGCCGTCGCGGAGGGCGATGTTGGCGAGGATTTCCGCAGTGCAACAAATGACCGGGGCGTCGTGGTTGACGGTGGCGTCGCCAGTGATCATGCCGACGTTTTCCGGGCCGAGAACGTGGCAGAGGGAGAGGAATTTCTCGTTGGCGAGGGCCTTGATCGGGACGGTGTAATAGGAGCGGCGGCCTTGGCAGAGGGATTTGAACTGGAGGGCGAGGGCGACCAGCGATTTTCCGGAGCCGGTGGGGGTGTTGAGGATGACGTTGTTGCCGGCGAAGAGCTCGAGGATGGCTTCTTCCTGGTGGTCGTAGGGCTCGGTACCGGTGGCGGTGAGGTAGTCGAGGAAAACGTTGAGGATCTCGTCCGGAGTCGGATTTTCGGGGAGATTCTGGCGGCTGAGCGGGGCGGACATCGTGCGAACATTGAACATTGAACGTGAAAAATTGAACATCGAAATAAGAGATGCCGTCCCTTCTTCACTTCAACGTTCGATGTTGGGCGTTCGATGTTCATCGAGAGTTTACCGCAAAGGCGCAAAGGGCGCGGAAGGGCGCAAAGTTTTTGGGATGGTTTTTGTAGGCTTGATTGTGACCAAACTTTAAAGTAATTTCGTATCATGTTGGCGATGGAGCAAATTTCCCGAATGTCATCCAGTGAACGGGTCGAAGCCATGGAACTTTTGTGGGAATCTTTTTCCAAGGAAGGAATCGACTACCCATCGCCCGATTGGCACGGCAAGGTTTTGGCAGAACGCTATGAAATGATCGAATCTGGCAAGGCGACTTGGCTCTCGGTCAATGAACTCCAAGCACGGTTGATGAGCCGATGAAGAAGAAGGTTCTCGTTCTCGCGGAAGCGGCTTCTGATATTGAACGGGGAATCGACTTCTACGATGCGATTGAAGACGGCGTCGGTCTGTATTTCAGGGATTCGATCATCGCCAACCTCCGGCGGTTCAGCATTATTTTGGCGAACACCGGATTCATCTGGGTTACTTCCGTGCGCTTTCGTCCAGATTTCCCTATGCGATTTACTACCGAGACATGGAAGAAACTCGACAGGTCGTCGCAGTGCTGGATCTGCGGCGCTCACCGGAATGGATTCGGGATCAGCTTTCGGCACGCCGATGAAAACAAAAACATCTCAAAACGCCCACCGTGGCAGCGACTTCTGCGAATTCCTCGCCGGGGAAGGACTCCTTCCCGAGGTGGAAGTGCTGGCTCTCAAGCGCGTGGTTTCCCTGCAACTCCAGCAGATCCTTGAGCAGGAACACGTCACCAAGACCGAACTGGCCTCGCGCATGAAAACCAGCCGGGCATCGCTGGACCGGATGCTCGATCCCTCAAACCCCTCGCTCACCGTGGCCAGCCTCGGAAAAGCCGCCGCCGCTCTCGGTCGGAAGGTGGAACTGCGCTTCGTGCCTGCTTGATGTTGATCCGTGAGCTACGACCCCATTCAAGTTTCTTCCGGGTCCGCAAGGTAGCTCCTAATCCATTCAAGCTCTGAATTTCGGCCATCAACACGCCATGACTGAAAATCGTCTATTTTGTGGGTGTCTCATACGCCATGGCTTTCTACGCCTGGTCACCCTAGTATTCCTGGTGGGTGGTCAGGCATTTTTACCAACGCGGGCCAACGCATCGATCATATTTACCCAGCTTGATCCCACTTGTGTAGTGCAGGCTAACGGTAATAATCCATTGTTCCTTTCTTATGACATCGATATCAATAGCGACGGCAAAAGAGATGTGTGGGTGGGCTTCAATGGTAAAGCTGGAAACATCAGCTCCTACGGTGATGTAGGTTTTCTTGGATATCTTCCAAACCTTTCGCTGCAGAATGATTCCACAGTATATCGACTGGAGCCGGTGCCATTATCGGTGCAAATATACCAAATGAAATCCCCGATTTCACTTTCCCACGTGGCTATCATGTCAATCCTCTGGGAAATTCGGTGGGAAATCTCCATGTGACATACGACACTGGCCAAGGGGGGGGATCCTTAACAAAACTGGCTATGTCGGAGTTCAAGTTAAAATCGACGGCGAGATTCACTATGGTTGGATTAAATTTGGCAATGGATTATAAATCGGGGATGGCTCAAAGCCGACTTTACACGATCAGACAAGGATTTATGGCTGGGGCTACGAGACGAAACCTGGCAAGCCAATCGCTGCCGGTGTCATCCCTGAGACTTCCATTTGCAGTCTTGTCGCCTTGGGATCGGTAGGTGCATTGCTGTGCAGAAGGCGCATTGTTAGCTGATGGATTCGATGTAATTTTAAGGATCTTGTTACCTTGATCGATTGATTTCGGAAGGGGGCCGGCGTGGTGGATGCCGACGCCGTGGCGGAGGAGGAGAGAGAAATGCCGAGTGAGCAGTCATCAGTGAACAGAAAAGAGATTGAAGATCGAAGGAGCAGAAGGCCCACTACAAACGCTTGGAAATGAACTCTGCCGGGGTGATGGGCTGGGGATGGTATCCGGCGGTGGCGAGTGGGGCGAAGTGGCGGTCCTCGGTGACGAGGTAGTCCGCGCCTGCGGTGATCGCGCAATCGGTGAATTTGTTGTCGTCCGGATCCGCCGTGATGAGTTGAAAGCGAAAAGTGGGGCTGACATGCTGGATATTGCCGCGGGTTTGCTCGAGGATGTCGATGAAGCGCAGCAGTTGCGCGGCGGCAGCGATGCCCATTTCCCGTGCGGCGACTTCTTCGTATTCCAGAAGAATCTCGGTCGTAACGGCCCAGATCAACCGGCAATCGATGAGCGCTTGGCGGATGGGCAACCACGGACCATTTCGCCCGAACATTCCCAGAACGACGTTGGTGTCGATGCAGACCGTCATTGATAGGGACGCAAGGCGCGGTGCTCGGCAACGGCGGCGGCGATGCTCTCCATGGTGAGTTTAGCGGCGTTTTGAGCGGCTTCAGCAGCGTCATCGAGTTCGCCCGCGAGTTGATGCAGTTCGATTTCCAAAAGCGCGCGATGCGCCAAACCGAGATGTTCATCACTCAGGCGATCGACCTCGGCGTGGAGCAGAGGACGGAGTTTCCCGGGATTAGGAGAGGTGGCGAGAGTGATATTCATGGATTGAAGCTAGCACACCAGCCCGAGAGATGAAGTCGATTTTTTGGAAGGGTCAGCTCGGCGGGCGATGGCGTGTTTTTCCTCCTTGGTGCAAAAGTTGGTGGAGAGCAGGTCGCAGGCGGTGTCGACGCAGGCGTTCTGGGTGAAGTGGACCAGATAGACGGGCGAGCGGCCTTGGTCGTTGAGCTCGGCGACTTTTTCCTGGAGCTGGGTGGTGGAGTATTCGAACTAGGCGGGACCGGGCGTTGGTCAGACTGGACGAGGGTGGTGGGCGGGTAGAGTTGCTAGTTGTCAGGGTTCAGTTTTCAGAGAAGAAGATTCGCCGACGGTGGCGGACATCAGCAGGAAGCGGGCGTGCGGCAGGGTGAGCAGCGGGATTTGGCAAGCGGCGACCCGCGATTTCCCGGAGTCGGTGCGGGAATGGCTGCTCAAGCTGACAACCGATGACAGGAAATCCATGGGTGCCGACATTCTCGCCGTTCAGTGGGTTTGGCCGGTGGGCAAGCCTTTGGTCGATTCCTTGGGCAGTGGACTTTGGAAAGTGCGATCTTCCCTCGGAGATCGGCTCGCCTGGGTCTTTTTCATCCTTGTGAACGAGGAAGTCATTCTTTTGCATGTTATCGCAAAAAGTCACGGACCGCGCCCAAACAGGAACTTGATCTCGCTCGCAAACGCCAATTGCTCTACCTCAAATCAATTCAATCAACCGATGAGAACCAAAGCATCTCAAAACTCCCACCGTGGCAGCGACTTTCGTGATTTCCTCGCCGGGGAAGGCATTTTACCCGAAGTGGAAATGCTGGCCCTCAAGCGCGTGGTTTTCCTCCAACTCCAGCAGATCCTTGAGCAGGAAAATCAGCGGAGTGTAACATGAATTGGTGGGCAACTTCGCCGAAGACCTTGGACTGCGTGCAGCCTGCTGCCGCTTTTGGCAATGCAGCCTGCTGCGAGCTGATGCGAAGATCCGGTGATGGAAAAGACGCAGCACCACCGCGCGGTCGCAGCAGGCTGCCGGACCGAAAGCGACAGCAGGCTGTAGCAGTTCAAAGCACGAAGCCTCGCTACCCACCACTTTCAGTTACACCCAAACCAGCCGGGCCTCGCTGGACCGGATGCTCGATCTCTCAAACCCCTCGCTCACCGTGGCCAGCATCGGAAAGGCCGCCGCCGCTCTCGGTCGGAAGGTGGAACTGCGCTTCGTGCCTGCTTGATGTTATTCCGTGAGCTACGACCCCATTCATTCACTATTCATTTTCCAAAAGATTCTAAGATGAGTGTATGATCAGTCCATGCGCGGACTCTTTGATAAACTCCATTGCAAGTCACACCGACACCTTTCTGATTGAGATAAACTCGAATCTCATCGGCCAATTCCAAAAGGCGCAGATGCTCACGGGTTCCAATATCAATGAGCAGGACTTCTTCGAATTGATCCTCAAAACAACCTTCGGCACGGCGTAGTGTGCAGCCGGTGAACGCGGATTGAATCATTTTCCGGATGGTCTGAATGTTGTCATCGTCGAATTTCCCGCCAATCGGCGCTCCCACGGAAATTGTGAAAAGTCGCACGTCACGCGGATCCCGAAGCCGCGTTTTTAACCCTGGCAGTGGAGTTCTCTCGCAGGTCAGACAACGGATCAAATAAACCTCGTCTCCTTGAATATGGAACAAGGCTTCTTGGGAGAATTCCCGACCAAGCTCGATTGCGGCGTCTTCGTCGGTAACGATTCCCCAACCGGGTTTACCGTGATTCTCATCATCAGAAGTTCTAATCACTCGAAAGTGCCGGAGGCCGCGTGCTTCAAGGATTTTTCGCAGCTGGTGATCTCTGGATTTGTTCTCCGCAACGGGCGCATCCTTGCCATCGGGATTCCATGCGGTGATAACCTAGAATTCAGACGGTTTTCCCTCTGGGATGAAATGGAGGACGGTGTTTTTATATTCGGGATTCACGAGGTGAGATGAGTATTGAGAAGTCATGAAGTGGGGTAGTCGATCCCGATTTGCAATGGCTCGGGAAATAGGTCTTCGAGAATGGACCGGAGATCTGATGATCCGTCGGCGGATTCGAGTTTATTGATCAAATCGACGAGCTGTCGCTGGAGTTTCTTATGGCAGCCCAGATGGCCAAAACCGTCAACACGCAGTTCAGACGTCCCTCGCAATTGAACCGAGAGGGTGCGAATCGTTGTCCCCAAATCGGTTTCCAGATGGATCTCGCCTTCACCGCCACGGATACTCCGATGCCAGAGGGTGATAGTGTTGCCGCTCGCCGAAGGGCGCTGAATACGGAATCCCAGCAGGCCTAAATGCGTCTGGATGCTTCGCGGCGAACTGTCCCAGTCGTCGGCTGCTGGGTGGAGAAACCCAAGATCGCCAGACGGTGGATAGATCTCGATGTTGAAAAGGGAACCTCCATCATTGCGGTCGATGGTCGCAATCCTGACGGAGGGACCGAAAGGATGACCTCCACGATCAAGATGCTTCACGTCCCTCCAAACAAGCCGCCAAGCTTGCGCAACAAGATCGTCGGCTATTAGAGGGAACACGCGGTTGCCCCAAGCGGCATCCACTCGCTCGGTGACGGTGACCGTGATGAACAAAGGGGCAATACAATGAATGCTTCCCACGCCTGCAACGGTTTCGGCGAGTTCGATCCGGTCAATATTTGGGTCAACGATATGTCGGGTGGCCTTGAGGAGGTTCCGAGTGCTGAATCCCTTGCCATCCACCTGATACAATCGGCCTTCTGGTGTTTGGATGAAAAATACGAGAAAGGGCGATGTGCTAGACGCCGGGATGATCACGGTGGTTTTGAATGGAGAGGCTGTTTTCATAGTGGTGTTGTTTAGTATATTGTTGTTGGGCCTGAGATTCAGGCCGTGATGCTGGTTTGGTTGTTCTGTGATCGGCGGAGAATCTTGTCACGACGAACACGGGCGGTTTCGATGTCGCGAGTTTTCAAACTGAATCGCACCCGCTCGGCGGTGCCATTTGAGAGGTGAAAAGTGGCGTGAAACCACCAATACCCATGGTTGCTCCAGAGATGATGGTTGGGTCCTGCGATCTTTTGACGGCGGGAGATAGTTGCGGTGTTTTCGTTCATAATGATGTCGTTGTTTGGAATCACGACACCGCAAGGCCCGGAAAACAAAACGCCCGCTCTGAAAACATCAGAGCGGGCGTCGGAAAATTCCGGTGAGACTCTTGTTGGGTAGGTCTGTCTGGTCCTACTCCCACATGCCGGATATTTCTATTCGGTAGCACCTTGGCGTCTCTGCTAGGTTGCCGGTCCCCTTTTACGGCGGACTCTCGCGATGTCGGGAGGAGATTGGCAGGTCCGCTGAATTGATTTAAGAGGATTGTTACGGCTGGGTTGTCATAGAGGATTCGCCCACAACTCGGCCCGTTTTCCAAAAAGCGCACAGAATCTGATTCCCCACCGTGGAGCGTGATCCTCGACAAGTTGCGTGCGTTTTGAGATGAACCCCTCAACAATCCCATAAAAGTCAATCCCTCCGTCGAATTCCCGCCTGCGCCTGCGTCGTTGTTTGATCGTTTCCAAGTCGCATTCAACCAGATCGACGCCGCGATGAGGAAAGTGACCGAAAGAAATCGCGACGACGGTTTCTTTCGGTGCTACGGGATTTTGAGAAAAAAGGCAGCCTGGGTTCCGACGGTGACTTCCTGCGTTCGGTTGCCGAGCTTCGGAATATAATCATCCACAACAAGACCTTGCTTCATTGTGAGATGGAGGTGCCGACTGAGCCAGTGGTCCAGCGACTTGAGCGTTTGAATGAAATGATCCAGCGTCCACCGAAGATTTACCCGATGTTCCGGACAAATGTGGTATGTATTGCCCCGGAGGATTCACTGGTGCATGTCATGCGACTGGTGGTGGATATGAAGTTTTCGCAGTTTCCGGTCATGGAAGGAGCTCGGTTCGCGGGCTTGCTCACGGAGAACGGCATCACCCGCTGGCTGGCGCAGAAGATTGTGAACAGCCTGTCTCTAGTCGAATTTGAAGATGCAAAAGTGAGCGATCTGATTCACGAGGAGGAGCTTCGATCCAACTCGTTGTTTGTATCTAAGAGTACGACGCTGGCAGAGGTGCACGAGAAGTTTAGAAACAACAAGTTCTTGGAAGTCGTATTGATCACCCACAGTGGCCGAGACACCGAAAAACTTCTCGGGCTGGAAAGCTAAACAGAAGCTGGACATGGAGACTCCTGTGCCAGTTCCAAAGCCAAAATTGCCAGTTTATGATCCTCTCACCTTACGTCCGACTCAAAGCTCGCTGCCTGTTGAATCGGTATCGGTTGAAATTGTCCCCATTGTGGCCAGCCTGCCACTGGGAACAATAGTTGAGTCAAGCAAAGGGAAATTGGGCAGAATCCTCGAAAGGGGGCCTATCGTCCACCGCAAGGAGTCGGACGAGTTCATTCCCCCAGTCGAATTTTCGGCTATTCAAGACTTGGTTGAACCCGAACCCGAACCAACTTATGCCATAGGCGATGAGAGGTTTGCTCCTCCGCCGGGCTTCCGTATTCGAGTCCCGGTTGAGTCGGTGCCCGTTCGGGAGCCAGACCCCGAATTGGGCACAGTGCTTGAACCGGGACTGATTGAACTTGACTCTACGTTTGTGCCAGAACCCGTGCCGGAGTCGGAGCTGGCTCTGGAACCTGTCTCGGTGGTTGAGCCAGAACCTGAATGACCCCCGGAACTTGTGTTTGAGGGGCGCCGCAAACTGAGAACCAATACGCCGTCGTTCGCAATCCAAAGCTCCGAGCAATGGCGGTCCAAATCCACGGGCGGAGTTGTTGCGTTTGCTCCTTTAATTTCGACGCCTTTTTCGGGCCTGAATTGGCCAAAGGCTACATCGAGATCCACCACCTTAAAAAAATTGCCGACGGGGAACGCAGTACGGATCCGGCGACGGATCTGGCACCGCTCTG
>JAYWAR010000367.1:0-10413 GCA_043782285.1 Akkermansiaceae bacterium
GCTCCTGAAGGAGCTCGGATCATCGATGCGAAGGGAAAAATCCTCGCGCCTGGGATGTTTGACGCGCATGTCCATTTCCGCGAACCCGGCTTCGAGTCGAAGGAAACCATCGCCAGTGGCAGCGAGGCCGCGATCAATGGCGGCATCACCGGGGTGGTGATGATGCCAAACACCCGCCCGGCAATCGATTCTGCCACCGTGGTTGCCAACGTCTTGGAGATCGCCAAGCGCACTGCTCGAATTCCGGTTTACACATCTGGCTGCGTCACCAAGGACCGCCATGGCAAGGAAATGGCGGGTATCGATGGGATGCGCGCACTTGGCGTGATTATGCTCACCGACGACGGCGATACCACTGGCGATCCTGCGGTGTTGCTGCGCGCGATGCAATACGCCACCGAGTTTGGGATGTTTTTCGCCAGCCATTGCGAGGTGCCGGAGCTTGCCGGGCCGCGGGCGCTTCATGAAGGGGTGGTGAGCTATCGGCTCGGGATCAAAGGTTCGCCCGCTTGTGCGGAGGAAATCATCATCGATCGCGACATCCGGCTCGCTCATGCCGCGGGTGCTCACATCCACATCCAGCATGTTTCTAGCAAGCTGGGAATGGAAACCATCCGCTGGTGGAAATCTCGTGGCGACGTCAAAGTCACCGCTGAGGTTTCGCCCCATCATTTGTTATTCTGTGACGAGGACATCGGTGACTTCGACACCAACTACAAAATGAATCCGCCGCTGCGGACCAAGGCGGACAACCAAGGATTGCTCCAAGGGCTGATCGACGGTGTTTTCGACCTCATCGCCACGGATCACGCGCCACACACGCCGTTCGAGAAATCCCAAGATTTCATCAGTGCCCCTAACGGCATCACTGGCATGGATACCGCGCTGGTCTCGCTCTATCACCACTTCGTCGCTACCGGAAAATTCGGCTGGGACCTGATCGTCAAGCGTTACTCTGCCGAACCGCGCCGTCTGATGGGCTTGCCTGCGGTGGCAATCGAAGTTGGCCAACCCGCGGATCTGATTTTGTTTGATCCAGATGCAGAAACCACCTTCACCAAGGAGTTCATGAAATCGAAATCACAGAACACCCCGTTGATCGACCAAACGCTCAAAGGCAGCGTTGAGCTGGTGGTGCTTGGCACGGAGATCTTGCTGGAAAGATCAAGCATGCGGATCTAGCGGTCTGTGGGGCCGCTGCCGCCAGTTTGGAGTTGCGGAAATACCCGGATCAAAGCGGGTTCCTCGGAGAGCCATTGTGCCAGTTGCTCGGCGACACATTGATTTTGGCCGGGCAGGGTGAGCTCTGGCCGGATTTCTGCGAGCGGCTGGAGCACGAATTGACGCTCGCGGATGCGCGGGTGCGGTAGCACGAGTGCTTCGGTATCCACGAGTTGCTGGCCAAAATAGAGGAGGTCGAGGTCGATGAGTCGCGGCGCGTTGCGAGTGAGCAGCGCTTCGCGGCCGAGCTTTCTTTCGAGAGCTTGGGTGAGTCTCAAGAGGCTGAAGGGATCACCGGTGTAAGCGATTTCAATCACCGAGTTATAGAAAAATGGCGAGTCGGGTGGGCAGAGTTGCGGTTCAGTTTGATAGATCGAGGCCTGCAACAACGGCTCGCCCGGCGTGGCGATTTGGCGCAGCCCGTCAACGGCGGCTTGCAGGTTGGCGAGGCGGTCTCCGAGATTGGAGCCAAGAGCGATACCTACACGGGGCATGATTCAGTCTTCAAGGTTTTCCAAGCGGGTGATGCCATTTTTGAGCATCCGTTGATCGGCCTCGGCGACTTGAGCCGCTGGAATCACCAGCGGGCGGTTCGCGCCGTGGAGCTCGATTACGAAGAATTCCGGCGCGGTTTTAGGGTGGAGCAATTGGTGGGCTTGCTGGAGGTTTGAAACTTCGACGCCATTGATTTTATGGACCGCAAAGCCAGTAAAGTTGGTCATTTGGCTGGTGACTGGATCACTTTCGACGCGGGTCAAGACCACGATATCTTGGTGTTTTTCGAACAAGCCCTTGGGTACGTAATCCGTATAAAGTCGGCGTAAAGTGAGGTCCTCGAACTTGGAAGTCGCCCACAAGTTGGTATCTAAAGGTTGGAAAACCAGTCCGGCAAAAACCAGGTAACGGGGTTTTTTTTCATACGAGATGGCGTACATCCGCGACCATTTGAGTGGCTTGAGGGTGATGTCGGTAGCGTTCATCGAGCCGTCGCGAAGGCAGCGGACGGCGACTTTATCGCCGACGTACTTGCGCTCGATGATTTCGTTGAGATTCACATTTTCGCCGTCGATGGTGATGAGGCCGGCGCTATCGACGGGCTTGCCGTCGAGTGACATCAGGATATCGCCGGGTTTGAGCAGCCCGTCGCTTGAGCTGGTAGGAACGACGTTGGTGATCAGCACGCCTTTGCCGTCGTTAGGCAGGTGGAGTGCTTTGCGCATGGCGGGATTGAAGAGCGGAAATTCAGTGATGCCGAGGTCGGCATAGGAATCGTATTTGCCATCCTCGATGTCGGTGAGGAAGCGGCGGATCACCGGGGTGGGGATGATGTAGCCGGTATTATCTGCTTGGCGCAGGCCTTGGAAGGCGACGCCGACGACTTTGCCGTCTTGCAAGCAGGGTCCGCCGGAGTTGCCGGGATTGATCGCCGCATCAATTTGGATGATCAGGTGAGAATCTGCGCGGGAGTGCGAGTAGGGCTGGAAGTCAATCCGGGAAACCACGCCGCGGGTCACCGAAAGGCGTTCGCCGCCGACGGGGTAACCGATCACGCGGACTTGTGATTCGAGGCTGGGGACATTGCCTAACTCGAAGATCGGTAAGGATTCGAGGTCTTTAAAGTCGTCGATCGAGAGCAGTGCGAGATCGCAATCATGGGCGATGAACTCAACGCTGGCCGGATATTTTTTGGGACTGCCGTAAACGGTGATGAGAATCCGGCGGGCGTTGGAAACGACGTGGGCGTTGGTAAGGATCCGATTTTTACCGATCAAGAAGCCACTGCCGATACCGCCGCTGAAATGGCCGGAATTCCATGGGGTTTGGTAATCCGGCATTTGAGTGGCCACTTCGACTCGCAGCACGGATTGATAGACGTCGGAGGGTAGCGGTGAGTTTTGCGTGGCAAAGGTCGGAATGGCCAACACCAAGAGGAAAAGAGCGGAGAACAGACGGATCATGGACTTGCTGCGGAGCTTACGGCCATGCGAAGGACCGGCAAATCAAATCAGGGTAAATCATTGACTCGAAATTACAGACGCTCACCTTTTGTTTTGAAATGACTTAGGTAAGTCGACGCGTCGGAAAACATCACGAAGACTGTCTGTTCGGATAAGTTTCCCGGCCTTAGTGGAGAGGTTTCCGCTGGTCTTTTTGAATCAAAGGCGGATTTCCGCGGAGTGGCTTGTGGCAGTGGTGAGGAGCGAGATTGCGGGGTTCCGGGCTTGCCGTGGCTGCGCCTGAGGATTATGGCTCAACGCCATGGAACATCATGTTTATTTCTGGCTGAATGAAGAACACCAAAATCAGGAGGATCGTGCGATCTTTGAACAAGGCTTAGCGGGGCTTTTTGAAGTTGGTTTGGTTGCTGGTGGACGCTGGGCGATTCCGGCGAAGGTGGTGGCTCGTCCGGTGATCGACCAGTCATGGGATTACGCGCTGACCATGCAATTTAATAAGATTGAGGACCACGATGCTTACCAGGTTGATCCCGATCACCTTGTATTCATCTCGAGCTTCAAAGATTGGTGGGCGAAAGTGCAGGTGAGAGATCTCGCCTGATTGGCTATTGGCAATATTGACGGAGTGAGGCCTTGAGTTCTTCTGGCCAGTCGAGTGCCTCCAGAGTTTTGGGCTCAGCCCAGGCTGGATCCAGTTTGAGCAAGTCTTGGAAGTAGACCGCCGCATCGTCCGAGGCCCCAGTCTGAGCGGCAGCGATGGTGAGCAGTGCGGTGGCGTTCTCGCGCTTATCTTCGGCGAAACCGATGCGCTGCCCTTCCCGGAGAAAGCGATAGGCACGCTCGGAATTGCCGGTAAGTAAGGCGACCCAGCCTGCTCGCAAGGCGAAATTGGAGTCTTGTGGGAAGCGGTGCATGCCGGTGGTGAGGATTTCCATCGCTTGGCGTGGCTCGGTGTTTTCGAAGGCGGTGTAAGCGGCCTCGGCATAATCACTGGGCAGTTGAGTGTTGAGCGGATGCTCGGTGATCAGCTCAATCCAGCGGAGATGAGCTTGCGAGTAATTGTTCAGAGCGGTGAGGGCGAGCGCTTCAGCTCGCAGGCATGGCTCTGCGGGTGCGCCCAGTTCGCGGGCGAGTTGGGCGAGTTGAAAAGTGGCTTGCGATTCTTGCGGGTGGGCGGAAAAAGCGAGTGCGGCCTTGAGACTGGCTTGGGCAAAACGGTTGCGGCCGATGGCGCGGAAAGTCGCGGGATCGGTGAAGCGGGCAATGATCGCCTTGCGTTGCTCGGGGGTGGAGGACTCGGGGACTTCGAGCGCGTTCAGCTCGCTGCAGACCGCTTCTCGGACTTGCGCGAGTGCCGGTGCAAAATCGGCCTGCTCCCAGCCGTCCCAATCTTCGCGGCGACGGATTTCTGCCAGCTCGGGAAAAACCTCTGGCCAGCAAGCGAGTGCATCTGCTTTACGTCCTTGCAGCCAAGCGATGCGCGAGTGCGAAATTTGGCCAAGCAAGGGGGGCAGCTCCACCGCGGAGGCGAGACAGGCTTCGATCCATTCGGGGTGATCCGATTGTAAGGCGAGAGCCAGAGCATTGGCGGCGGCAGGGCCCTTGGTGCCAGCAGATTGGAGGGTGGCGAGAATCGCGGCGGAGTCGTGGCTCTGGAAAATGGCGGTCATGGCGGCGAGGCCTGGCCACGGATTGGCGCTGGAGTCGGCACGGGCGCAACGTTCGAGCAAGGGGCGGAAGGCGCTCGGTGCGGCGGTGCGGAGCTCGGCGGCTTTGAACGCAGCCAACAGTAAGCTGAAATCGAGCTGAGGGAAAATCGCCCGCAGCGCGTCAAAGTTGCACTCCGTGAACGCTTTAAGTCGTTCTCCAGGATCAAGTTGCGAGAAGCTCCGGTCTTTTTCGACGAAGCGCTTGGCGGTGAGTGCGAGGCTGAGATTTTGCAGGGTGTGGAGGGCGGTTTCATCGATGGCGGCAGCTTGCGATGCACTTGGATGTTGCCCGGGGAGAGGCAGCAGTTGGTGAAGGGTGAGAACACCATTTTCGTCACCGGTGAGGACATTTTTCCCGCTAAATGCAGCAGCGCGAATCGGTGCGGTGGCGATCACGGGCGCGTGTGGTTGGGTGAGGATTTTGAGCAGGTTGCGGTCAACTATGAATGGCAATTGCTCGGAGTTGGCCATTAAGCCGTTCCAGATGTTAGGTTGCCGACTCCATGGAAAGCGCTGGGTCATCGCTTCGGTTTCGAGCGAGCCATCTTTCGACTCGCCGAAAGAAAGAGTCGCGAGGCTGAGTGGCTGATGTGCTGCTTGAGCTTGCAGCGTGAGTGCGGTGTTTCCATCGTGTGAAAATTGGGCTTGGAGTAATTTCAGCGGCTGGGGGGCTGGGGTGGTGGACGGCGGCAACACCGGTGAAATTGGCATTTCCATCAGGCTGCCGTCGGCCTGAAGCACCCGTAAATGTTGGCGATCGAGAAATGCGGCGACCGCTGGTGGTGCTTGTTGGGAAAGCGGCTCGGAGCTGCGGATGATTTCCCCGGAGGCGCTGTCTCTGAGCCGCCAGACGAGGGAGTGGTCTTGTTCGGAGAGCAAACTGGGGTGTGCCAGCAGCAGCCCATCTGCGGAAAATACCAGGACTGCGGCGGGCGTGAGGAAATCCGGTAGAGCGCCTAATTCACGAATCGGTTTGAGCGTTTGTGCATTGCAAAGCAGGGTTGTGGCTCCACGCTCAATGATCAGTGATTGATTTCCCGGGCCAAACACGAAGCTGCGAGTCTTGTTATCGGCCTGTGGAAACAAAACGCTCTCGATTTGTAAAGTTTCGAGATTCCATCGAACCAGCGTATGAGTTTTACCGCCGAGACTCACCCACAAAGATGAGGGCGCGGCTAAAGATGAGGGTGTGGCCAAGGCGATTTGCTCAATCGGCATGGGGTGATTGAGCCGCAGGGTTGGTAAATTCCAAACAGTCTCGCTGAGGATGGAAGTGATCAAATTACGGGCTTCCGCCGCGCTTGGTTCGGCTTGCAGCGCGGAAACCAGCAGTGGCAGCGCCTCATCGGGTCGGCACTGGTCAAGCTTGGTCTTGGCGGCATCGATCCGCGCGTTGGCGAGTTGCGAAACGAGATGGGAAGTCACCGTCGCGGCGGCATGGGTCGCTGGCGTGGCTTTCGGCGGGGCCGACTTGCAGCCACTTGCGACGATCGCGGCAAGGCTCAAGCCCGCAATCCAAATCATTCTGCTGCCGTAGTTTCGCGGCGCAGAAGAAAGTGAAGTCGAATGACACATGATTCACGGAATCAACCCCGCAGAATGGATTTCCTGTCGGTATCAACTTCGGTAACTGGGCCGGGCAGCTGGTTCAAAGTCCACTTTTTTGGATCAGTTCACGCAGCTGAACCTGAAATTCTTTGATGTCCTCGGGGCTTGGCCGGTAGCCCTCGGTATCCGGGTCGAGGCCGGGACGACCGTTCTGATCGAGCATCCAGACCGCAGTTTCACCATCGCCGAAAACGACTTTACCGCTGACCATCGCACCGGGTAAAGTCAGACTATCCATGGTCGTTGTGACCGATCCAGTTGGCACCAAGGCGGGTTTTTCGGGCTCTTTTGCGACTACTTTAGGCTCCTCGATTAGCTCGATGCCGAGGTCGAGAATCAGGAATCGGGTATCCATGTAAGTGAGCGTATGGCCGAAATCGTCTTTCAGGTGGCGTTGGAGGTCTGACATGGTGGCTCCCTCGGCGGCCCACTGCTTGAGGGCTTCGGTTTGTTCCGGAGTGAGTTTGCTAGTGCTGAACATCCTTCATTTTTGCGCGATTTCATCGAATTGCCAAGCCTCAAGATCGAGCGAAATTGAGTGTGGCCCGGATTGTGTGATGCTTCCGCCTTGCCAGTTCAAGTGATGAAATGGAAACTCACACGGTGTTTACGACCCTTCGCGCCCAATTTGGTCACGCAGCCTTTCGCGAGGGCCAAGAAGCGGTCGTCCGTGCGCTGCTCGACGGTCGCTCGGCACTCGCAGTTTTTCCGACGGGTGGCGGGAAATCGCTCTGCTACCAGCTGCCGGCATTGTTGCTCGACGGTCTGACCTTGGTGGTTTCGCCGCTGATAGCACTGATGCGTGACCAAGTGGATGCACTCACCGCCAAGGGGATTGCTGCGGCGCGCTTGGATTCCACGCTGGATCCGGAGCAGGTCCGCGACGTTTACGCACGACTTGATGCCGGCATGCTCAAATTGCTCTACATCGCGCCTGAGCGCTTTGCCAACGAGGCTTTCCGGCAGCGACTCAAGCGCCTGCCGATCCAGCTCGCGGCGATCGATGAAGCACATTGCATCTCTGAGTGGGGCCATAATTTCCGTCCGGATTATCTAAAACTTGCGAAGATTTGTCGCCGTTTGAAAATCCCGCGGGTCCTTTGTCTCACGGCCACCGCGACGCCTAAAGTCGCTCGGGACATACGTAAGGCGTTTCGCATCACTCTCGCCGATCAGGTCCAGCTCAGTTTTCACCGCCCGAATCTCGATCTCCGGGTCACTCCCTGCACCGCCGCCGAGCGGAAAAATCTGCTCTTGGAAAAACTCAATGCGGTGGATGGCTCGGCGGTGGTTTACGTCACTCGCCAAGAAACCGCCGAGGAAGTGGCGACGTTCCTCGCAAAAAATCAGGTTTCTGTCCGCGCCTATCATGCTGGACTGCCCGCCGAGTTTCGCGCGGATGCTCAGAGTTCGTTCATGGCTGGCGAGACGCGGGTCATCGTCGCCACCATTGCCTTCGGCATGGGCATCGACAAATCCAACATCCGCGCGGTTTTCCACTACAATCTCCCAAAAAGTTTGGAAAATCACACCCAAGAAATCGGTCGTGCCGGTCGCGACGGGCAACCTGCGATCTGTGAAATGTTAGCCTGCGCGGACGATCTCACAGTTCTCGAGAATTTCATTTACTCCGACACGCCGTCGCCGCGTGCGCTTGGGAATCTCATCGATCGCGTGCTCCGTCTCGGTTCAGTTTTCGATGTCTCGCCCTATGAACTCTCGACTGTTTGCGACATCCGGCCCGGCGTTGTTGCCACCGTGATGACCTATTTGGAAATTGATGACACCCTTGAAGCTACGGGGGTCTTTTACGCCACTTACCGCGCAAAGTTGCTAAATAAGCAGGAAAAAATCCTCGCGGGTCGCTCTACCGCTGAGCGGAAATTCATTCAACAGATCCTCGATTCCGGGGAAATGAAACGCGGCTGGCTCTGTTTTCAGCCGTCCCTTCTCGTGGAAAAACTCAAGTGCTCGCGCGAGAAAATCGTCGCTGCGATCCATGGCTTGCAAGCTGCGGGTGACATCATTCTCAGCGTTTGGGGCGTCCGCCACGGCTACAAGGTGCAAAAGGACCCTGGTGATCTCAAGTTACTTGCCGCGGCGCTGGTCGAGAAATTTCTCTCCAGGGAACAATCCGACCTCGCTCGCCTGCGCCAAGTCCTCGGCCTTTCTGCCTTCCGTGGGTGCCTCACCGGCTATCTCACTCAACATTTCGGCGAAGCTTTGAAGCAGCCCTGCAACCACTGCGACCGCTGCCGTGGAGTTCCCGCCAAGACGATCAAAAGGCCGAAAATCCGCCGCGTTAGCGACGAGGAAATCGCCGCAGTTAGGATGCTTGTCGATCAAAAGCATGCCGCGCTCAACACCCCGCGCCAGCTTGCGCGTTTTTTGTGTGGGATGGCCAGTCCTGCTGCCACTCGTGCCCGGCTCACCCGCAACAATGCCTTCGCGCTTCTCGCCGATTTGCCCTTTGCGGAGGTGCTCATCATTGCGGAGGCCGCTTAAAAAGGGCGAGTTTCAGTTTTCAGGCGGCGAAACGCCGCCTTGTTGAGCGGATTCGTGCTCAAACGTCAAAGGCTTGGTTCCAGTCTTGCCAAAGTGATAAATAGCAGTATCTTGCGCGCGAGCAGGTATTTCTTACCTCCGACGCCCGCATCCGGCCGAGTGCTTTTGGTTCACCCCGTTTCTCCCGGGTCGTGAAATCGGTGGCCGGCTAGGAAATCCGGAATTGCCTGTCTCACGGGCGGCGGCGCAAGCCGGTTTGTTCCGGCATGGGTGAAGTCTCCTTCCGCAAGCTGCGGAGCTTCCCCCCGGCACCACAACGCCGGATTGTCGGCAGCGAGTCGGTCAGCACGAGGTCCTACCAGTATTGCCGAGTTTTTACGAATTCGCCGCGCCGGGCCGCCTGAAACCATGACCCCACTGACACCATGTCAACTAACGCAACACCAGATTCCCGCAATTCGGGAGACAGTCGTCGCCGCCGCAATCGCGGAGGCTCCAATCGCAACAATCAAAACAACCAAGAGCGCCGCGAAAGCGGTGGTGCCGAGCGCAACGAGCGTAACGAGCGCGGCTCACGCCATGATCGAGGCCCTGCGCAAGGTCGCCGAGACTCCAGCAACCGCGCCGAGGAATTCCGTCCGCAAGCGTCACGCCCGGCCCGCACTTACGCGCCGGTCAAGCTGAGTTGGTGGCAGAAGATCCTCAAAGCGATCGGTTTGGGCGCTAAAGCGCCGACCCCGGTGGTCCGCCCCGAGCGGGAGGAGCGAAAATTTGAGTCCACGCCATTTCCGAGTGGGGACCGAGCGCCAAAGTCGAATACCCGCAATGCGCGTTCGGGTGAAGGGGAAGCTCGCCCGCCGCGTGAACCGCGTGAGCCACGTGAACCCCGTGCCCCTCGCGAGAAGCGGCCTGAAGGTGAGCGCGAAGAGCGTTCCCGTGGTGCCAACCGTAACGGCGACCGGCCGCGCGGTGGCGATCCAAAAAGTGTCGAATCCACTCGGGTTTACGTGGGAAATTTGTCCTACGAGGTGTCGGAGCAAGATCTCCAAGAGTTATTCAAGGGGATCGGGGGGGTTCGCAACATCGAGATTGTTTACAACCGCAGTACCCACCGCTCTAAGGGCTACGGGTTCGTTGAAATGCTGCGGCTGGATGAGGCGGTGCGTGCGGTGGAAGTCCTTCACGACCAGCCTTTCATGGGCCGGAAAATGACGGTTTCGGGTGCGAAATCCAAGGGCCAAGACGAGCGTGAGGATCTCGATGGTCGCGAAGAGCGCCAGCCCGCGCGGGTGGTTCTTGCCTCAACCGGCCCAGCCGTGAGCGCGGTCGCCCAGCCGATCATCGAGTCCCCGATCATCGAGTCTCCGATTGAAGCTGTCCCAGCGGCGCTGCTTGAAACGATTCCGGCAGTG
>JAYWAR010000368.1:0-3743 GCA_043782285.1 Akkermansiaceae bacterium
CCGATCAGAAAAATCATCACGGCGACGGCGGCAATCAGAATCGCGCAACCGGCAAAGGGGGAGCGGGTGCTGGCGTCTCTGGCGGCCGTCGGTTCAGTCATTGGAGGGTGTTCGGAACGATTAAAATGGATCAAAAATCTGGGTGGTGGGGCGGCTCCTCGGTGGGCGAGGGTTTGTCGAGGGTAGGTGGCTCGTCGCTAGAATGAGATTCGAGTTCTGGGGACTCAACCTGCCAGCCGTCATCGCCGGTTTCAGCCACTTGATTTTCAGCAGCGAAGACGCGCATTTTTGCCTCACGAGCAAGTTGGCGTTCCATGCTTTCACGGGCTTCTTGTTCTTCTTTGATTCGAGCTTTTTTGCGATCGAAGTAAGCGAGCCAAATGCAGATTTCGTAGAGCACGATCATCGGCGCGGCCATCACACACATGGTCGGAATGTCAGGCGTCGGTGTCAGGATCGCGGCGGCGACGAAAATTGCGACAATCGCATAAGAGCGGGTTTTGGACATCGTTTCATAGCCGAGCAAGCCCAGTTTGACGAATACCATCACCACCACTGGCAGCTCGAAGGATGCGCCGAAGAGCAGGGTGAACTGAGTGGCAAACGAGATGTACTCGCCGATCCGCCAGTCATTCGAAATCCCCATGTCACCACTCCATTGATAGAAAAACAACAAAGTCCGAGGTAGGACGAGGAAGTAGGCGAAGGCAGTGCCCGCCAGAAATAGACCGAAACCAATCGCCATCGCTGGCCACAATACGCGTTTTTCATGGCTGTGGAGTCCCGGAAGAATGAACTGCAACACGAATAACAGCAATAAAGGGAATGAGAGCACGATGCCCGCCACAAATGACAATTTCATCGACAGCATGAAGCCTTCTGTCGGCTTGAGTGCAGACATCATTTTCAGGTTACCTTGAGCGTCGCTATCGGTATTGGGTTTGGTCCGCAGCAGGGCTTTGACCTGAAGCTTGAAGTCGTTCGTCTCGTGGAGAGTGTTGATGAATGCGTCGCGTTTGGCTTCGGGTAAAACGAGCGCAGCTCGCAGCAGGCTGATGGATTTGGCGTGAAAGACCAGCGAGTCATCGTTAAGTGAGCGATAGAAAAACTCGCGTTGTTCGGAGCCGAGCTGATTCACGGCGTGCTCGACCTTTCGCGCCTGTTCCCAAATTTTAACCGTGAGTGGGTGCGGTGCGTCTTCAGGTAAAGTGGCGGTCAGTTGCGTGGCGAGGACTTCGTCCACCGGATGGCGGAAGAACTCCATCAGGTTTTTGTTGAACGCGAAACAGACCAGCATCGAGACCACCAAGGTGATCACTACTCGGGTGATCATGGTCCGTAGGTCCTCAAGATGTTCGAGAAATGGCTTTTCGTGGTCCGGATGAGAATTCTCGCGGAGCTGGATGACTTTTTTCAGCAGGTACATGCTTTGAGGGCGGGATTCAACGCGCGCACGGCGATAACCGCAAGGGTAGATGTTTTGGGTGAGGAAATCTGGCGTTGCGGCCAGCGTCGGGATGTTCCACCTTGCGGCGATCCCGCGGCATCCGGGAATTTTCCCATGCTCGATCCAAACTTGCTGATTCCTGAATTTCCAATCCTCGATCAAACGATCCAAGGGCGGCCTCTTGTCTATCTCGACAATGCGGCGACTACCCAAAAGCCGATGGCGGTGCTGTTGGCGTCGCGGCATTATTATGAGGCGATCAATGCCAACATTCACCGTGGCACCCATCATCTGGCTCGGTTGGCTACCGAAACGTTTGAGAAATCCCGTCAAACCGTCGCCAATTACCTTCATGCTGCGAGCTCGGACGAAGTGATTTTCACCTCAGGCACCACCGATGGGATCAACTTGGTTGCCAACATTCTTGCCCTTTCCGGTAAAATCAAGGCGGGGGATGAGGTGCTGATCTCGACGCTCGAACACCATTCCAACATCGTTCCTTGGCAAATGCTTTGCGAGCGAACTGGCGCGATACTGAAAGTCATTCCTTGTCACGAAGACGCGACGCTCGATCAAGACGCGTTCCTTGGCTTGCTCAGCGCGCGGACCAAAATTCTCTCACTGACGTGGATTTCCAATGCTTTCGGCACCGTCAACCCAGTCGCCGAAATGGCCCGCGCGGCGAGGAATGTCGGAGCCTGGGTGATGATTGATGCGGCACAAGCGATCGCCCATGTGCCGATTGATGTGCAAGCGCTGGAGATCGATTTCTTGGTGTTTTCCGGCCATAAAATCTATGCGCCGACGGGCATTGGCGTGCTGTGGGGCCGTGCGGAAGTTTTGAACCAGCTACCGCCGTGGCGTGGCGGTGGCGAGATGATCCAAGAGGTCACTTTTGAAAAAACCACTTACAACGTACTGCCATTCAAATTTGAAGCGGGGACGCCGAATATCGAGGGTGCCATCGCGCTCGCGGCAGCCATCGATTTCGTCAATGGCATCGGCTTGGCGGAAATTCACGCCCACGAGCAGACTTTGATCGGTTCTGCAGCTGAGGCGTTAGCGTCGATTCCCGGGATTCGTTTTTTCGGTCCAGCGGAGCGGGCCGGTGCGCTGTCCTTCCGGATTGAGGGGGTTCATCACTACGATCTCGGCACCTTGATGGATCAAATGGGGGTAGCTGTCCGGACGGGTCACCATTGCTGCCAGCCCTTGATGGCGCGCTTCGGCATCACTGGCACCACGCGGGCGTCGTTCGCCGTTTATAATTCCCTGAGCGATGTCGTGGCGCTTGCTGAGGCGACCCGCAAGGCGGTCTCGATGCTGAGTTGAAAATTTTCCCCATGCCTGCATGAACATCGTCCTCGGCATTTCCGGCTCGATCGCCGCATACAAAGCGGCTGATCTCGCTTCACAATTGGTCAAGCTGGATCATCAAGTCCACGTCGTGATGACTCACGCCGCGACGGAATTTATCACCCCGCTCACCCTCCAAACGCTCACCCGCCACGCGGTGCTGGTCTCGCTGGAAGACGAAAAACAATCGTGGAAACCCGGCCATATCGAGCTCGCAGACCACGCGGATTTATTGGTCGTCGCCCCAGCCAGTGCCAATCTGCTGGGAAATTTTGCCAATGGCCTTGCGCCCGATCCTTTGTCCTCGATCTACCTCGCGCTTCCGCGCAGCACGCCGGTGCTGATTGCCCCGGCGATGAACGGAAAAATGTGGCTACATCCCGCCACCCAGCGCAACCTCGCCCAACTCGCTGCGGATGGTTGCCAGTTCGTCGGTCCCGCCGAGGGCGACCTCGCCTGCGGCTATCATGGCATCGGAAGACTGGCTCCGGTGGAGGAAATTTTGGCCAAGATTTCCTCTCTATGGAAGTAGTTCGGCTTCAAGCGGTCTGAGACGGCAGAAAAAACTGCTTGAACGCTAAACCACGGATGAAGCGCAAGAGCCGCACCCGCCTGTCATTTCTCCGCACATCGCCATGCCGCGCACCACGGCCTTCTCAGCGCGGCTGAGCTGGAGCGCTGGCTTGTGGATCGCGATTCCAGCAACGACACGGCTCACAATTGCGGCGAATCGTTTGTCACGGCACCACCCCACGACAAAAGGCCCACGATAAAAGGCCCACGATAAAAGGCCCACGATAAAAGGCCCACGATAAAAGGCCCACGATAAAAGGCCCACGATAAAAGGCCCACGATAAAAGGTCTGTCCCTCTGTCATGTTCCTCAATCAAAACCCCGTGTTCACCTCGCAAAAATCACCGCGAAAAGCTCGCTACCAGGA
>JAYWAR010000369.1:0-3740 GCA_043782285.1 Akkermansiaceae bacterium
GCGACCGTTCGCTTGCCGCGTTTGGTAAAATTGACTGCCTAAACACAGGCCCACTAGCAGGCCCAGCACACTTTTTATCGGCAGGCCGTGCTGAGAATACCCTGCAACGCTGAAGCCTGCGAGCAGGCAGACATGCGCCCACGGCAAACTGGCGAGCCACGGCGTTTTATAACGAATGATGCTATAAATAAGAAAATGCCCGATCGCGGCATAACCCAAGAAACGAACAGTCCCACGATTTTTCGCCCCACGCCGGAAACTCGTGTTAAAGCCTATCAGCGCAAGAATCACCACCGGCGTGCCGAACCACCAGCAGCCACCCGATTTGAACGGGACCACCAATAGTTCGAAATAATAGCCAAAAGGCTTTTGGTGGCCATCCACCGTTTGATAGACAAAGAAGGTCCGCACCGCATCAATGGCTCCGCTTAAGTGCCGAAAACCGTCGGTATAGAAAAATCCCGCCGTTAACACGGCAGTCAGCAACGACATGCCAAGGGGTAACCGATACTCTTTCCAAGCTGAAATCCACCACGCGCGATCCAGTTGCTTACGATTTTCCACCGCAAGCCACAACCCCGCCGCCGACCACGCCACCATGCTGATCACGAAACTTTCCTTGGTGGCGAACATCAAACCGATCCAAAAACCCGGTAGCCCCCAACGAGGCGCGCGGCTCAGTGAGCCGAGAACCAAGATCCCAAACAACACCAACAGCGACTCGTGGATAAACATCCGGCTGTAGTAAACGAGCAGTGGCGAAGTCGCCAACATCGCAGCGGCCAGCATTGAAGGGCC
The DNA here is from genome assembly GCA_043782285.1 of Akkermansiaceae bacterium. GTDB lineage: Bacteria > Verrucomicrobiota > Verrucomicrobiia > Verrucomicrobiales > Akkermansiaceae > Luteolibacter. The sequence goes on from JAYWAR010000369.1 coordinate 799, forward strand.
GTCGCCGAAACGTCTCCGCCAGAGCAAGGGGACGAATAACAGCAAACTCCCCGCCATCGCAGTCAAACATCGCAGCGAAGTCTTGGTCATTTCCGGCCAACGACTTTCGCCCCACAGTCGACAAATTGGGATCGAGAGACCACTCAAAATCGGGCCATGGTAATGACTCGGATCGAAATGATAGGCACCAGATTCGATGCGGGCAGCGGTGATTCGCGCGCCAGTCGCTTCGTCGGCGTGAAAGGGGCGTTGGCTAAGTTGGTCAAAACGAAAAAAGACCCCGGCACCTATCACCACCAGCCACCCCCCAAGAATCGTCGCATATTTAATCAAGCATTGGGATATCATGAAAGAAACGATTGGTCGGCAATGTTAATCTGGTGCATTCAAGTCTATGTTCGCCCCATCCCCTGAAATCTTGCTTGTCACTCCGGTCTGGAATGACTCGGCACGCTTGGCTGGCTTCGGCACCGAGCTCGCACAAGCGCTGGCAAATTCTCCGCTCCCGATCCATTGGATCATCGCCGATGATGGCTCGACTCAACACGAACACCGGCAGCTCAAGGAACTTCAAGCCGCTTTCAGCCAGATTTTCCCCAAGGTGCAACTGCACTTTGCGGCTCAGCATCACGGCAAGGGCGCGGTAGTTCGGGAAGCATGGAGCTTACGGCCAGAGGCAGCATGGCTCGCCTTCGTCGATGCTGACGGCAGCGTCACTCCCCGTGAAATGCTGCGCTTGATCGATACCGCCATGGCTGCCGAAATTTCGACGCTAGGCATCCGCAAGCTGACCCACACCACCCAATTCGTCGAAAGTCGCTGGCGCGGGATTTTCCACCGTGGCTTTTTACTCGCGGCGCATCTGTTACTCGATCTGCAATGCGAAGACCCCCAATGCGGGGCCAAAATCCTGCGCGGGACTCACTATCGCCGCATCGCCCACGGACTGTCCGAAAATGGCTTAGCCTTCGACTCCGAATTACTCTGCGCGCTCAAACGCGACGGAGCCACTTGGTCAGAAATCCCCGTGACCTGGATTCAAAAACCCGGCAGCAAAGTGAGACCACTGCATGATGCTTGGGGAGTATTCAAAGCATTACTCCGCATCCGAAAACGCCTTCGGCAGTGGGTTGCAGCGGGCGCGAGAAGCTAAGAATCGCGCAGTGCGCTGGGTGGCTCTTCGGAGTGTGGTGTTGATCAAGTTTCCGACGGCTTGAATGAGGCCTACCACTTTGGATGCGAACCTTGCCGCTGTGAACCGACCTTGCTGTTTTTTCTCCTCCTCTGACAGAAGGACTGTCCCTCTGTCATCTCGCGGCGACGCGGTAGACGGTGAGTTTTCTTGGTTTTAGCGGTTAAGATGCCTTGTAGCGGCGGTCTGCGACCGTCGTGCGAATGAGGTGTCAGCAGTGGCAGTCCAGATCAACGAACTCAGCGTGAAACAACAGCCACCGCTCCAAACAAGCATCGAGAAACCCTTCGGATGGTTGTCAATCCGTCTGAGGATATTTCACACCCGTTGATCGAAACTGCGATTCGATCAACGACATTTCCACCTTCACCAACGAAAGCGAAAATCACTCAAACCATAAGATTGTCGATTCAGGCCCTTAAATTAACGCCAGTGGCTCGATAACATAAAAAACGCCTCTCGTGCGACAAGCGTTTTGGAATTATAAATCAGCCGTTTAACCCATTCAGTTAGTGACCCGCATCGGCATCAGGACATAAAGAAAAGTTCCTTCGATCCGAAGTACGCCCGGGCTCATTTCATCGATCAAATCGAGGTAGACATCTGCGCTGTCTAGAGCGCGGAGCGGGGCTTGCAAAAACTCCGGGTTGAAGGCGATTTGCATCGGCGGACCTTGATAAATCACGTCCATCGATTCTTGAGCCTCACCGACATCTGGCGAGTTCGCAGTAACTTCGATGTGGTTCTCGCTGAAGACAAGCTTCACCGAGTTTGACTTATCCGAGGAAAGCAGAGAAACGCGGCGAACGGTCTCAAGCAATGCCTCGCGGCTGATGACGACCCGCTCATTGCTATCACCGGGAATAACCTGCCGATAGTTAGGGTAGTTGCCCTCGATCAACTTACTCACGAGCAAGCTATCACCCACCGCAAAAGAAATCTGACTATCACTGAGCTTAACAATTACGTCGCCGGCATCACCTAGCAGACGTTGAAGTTCTTGCACCGCCTTGGTCGGGATGATGACGTCGGTTTCGTGGGAAGCTGGGAATTCAAGGTCGGCATCCACCATTGCGAGGCGGCGGCCGTCGGTCGCGACGAGGGTCATTTTGCCATCGCGGAAAGAAGCAAAAATCCCGTTAAGCACATAGCGAGTCTCGTCGGTGGAGATGGCGTAAGAGGTTTTTTTCAACCCATCACGGAGTGTTTGCTGCGGGATTTTGAAAACTTTAGCACCCTCGAAATCGGGGAGTGGTGGGAACTCACCCTCACCCAGACCGATGATTTTGAAAAACGACGGGCCGCTACGAATTGAAGCATGATTTTTGGCATCGACGGAGACTTCGACCTCACTCGAGGGCAGCTCACGAATGATGCTGACCAGACGTTTGGCAGGTAGAGTGGTGGCCCCCTCTTTTTCGATTTGGGCTTCAACTGAGCCGGTGATCCCAACATCTAAGTCAGTGGTGGTGAATTGGATTCGGCCATCTTTGGCCACCAAAAGCACGTTAGAGAGAATCGGCAAAGTGGTGCGTGAGCTGACCACATGCTGGACTTTTTGTAGACCGTCGAGAAAGGCTTCCTTAGAAATGCGAAACTTCATAAATAAAAAACGGGAAAGAGGTTGCCCCGCAGTCTCCGTTTTCAATGCTGCTTGGCAAGACTTCTATGAAGAATCCCCAAAGTGTCGAGCTTAGCGGCGGAGCTGGGACTCGATCCGGGCGATACTTTCCTTGAATCCAGGCTCATC
>JAYWAR010000370.1:0-3734 GCA_043782285.1 Akkermansiaceae bacterium
GGAAATTCATCACCGCCCAAGGAGTGGTTCACGACCTTGAAAACAACGTGGTAATTTCCATCGAGGTGAAGCGCCGGGTGACGACGAAAAACGGACAGCGATACGGCGACGACATGATTGCCACCACCGGAAACGCCGCTTGTTCCATCGCGCTTCGTAATGCCACGTTCCGCGTGATCCCTCTCGCGCTGGTCAAGCCAGTTTATGAGGCCGCGAAGAAGCTCGCCATTGGTGACGCTAAGAGCTTGGTACAGAGGCGTGGAGAGGCGCTGGCACGGTTCCTAAAAATCGGAGTATCGAATGATCTGGTTTGCAAGGCACTTGAAGTTAGAAGCGTCGAGGATATCCAGCTTGATCACCTCGAAACACTTTTTGGATATTACACCGCGATCAAGGATGGAGACACGACGATTGATGAGGTTTTTAATCCGAAGCCAGATAGCGGTAGGGGGGGTACTGCCAATCCAATGGCCGCTTCCAATCCGTATCAGGAGCCGCAGGCGTTCACCGACCTGCCAGAGCCGAATCAGCAAGATCCCGCCGACGAAGCCCCGCAGCAATCCTTGGAACCGGCCCACCAAAGCCCCATCGAAGTCAGCGAGTCAACGGAGCGTACCGAACTCTTGACAGCCATCAAAGCCATGCTGGCGGAAGAGGATTCCACGGTCGCGAAGTTCGCCCCGAACTGCCGCAAACATGGCCTGCTTGCAACCGGCGTCCAACTGCCGGACGCGCCGATTGAATCGCTGCGCATCATCGCCGATAACCGATTGGCGCTGTTGAAGGGTGAGTATCAGGCCGCTGCCGCTGAGTGAATCCAATCCACCCATCACGATACCACGATATGAAAACACCAGAATTTACTCCTTGGCCGAAGATCGCGAGACCCTCCCGGCAAATCATCATCACGGAAAAAATCGACGGCAGGAACGCCAGCGTTTTTATCGCAGAATTACCCGCCAACGAACCAATTCCGGACAAATCGTTAGGTGTGTTTGACATCGACGGAATACTTTACTTCATGCTTGCCGGTAGCCGAACGCGATGGATCACGCCGGATGATGACAACTACGGTTTCGCCGCATGGGTAGCCCGCAATTTCGATTGCTTGAAACAACTCGGACCCGGCCACCACTTCGGCGAATGGTGGGGAAGCGGCGTGCATCGCCCGTCGTGCTGCCATGTCGTGCCGATCTTGTATGAAGGAATTTTCACCCCGACCGCTGCTGACGATGCGATTTTTCAACTGGCGGGACAAGGCAGTAAGGCCGCGCCTGGATTTATGAATGCTGAGGGGATAATCGTCTATCATTCCGCTGCCAATCTCTGTTTCAAAAAGACGATTATGAAGGATGAAGAACCCAAAGGAAAACCAACCAAATGAAAATCTACACCGCCGAAGAATGCCCGCAAAAGTCGCTGCCGTGGCTCGCTATCCGCTCCAAGTGCCTCGTCACCGCGAGTGACGCCGGTCCCTATCTAATCAAAAACGACCAAAAATCAAAGGATGCAAGGCGCAAGCGAATCCTGCAATTCCTCTGCGCTGATTGCTACCGATATGGCGATCCGTTCCTGACGGACATCAAAAACAAGGAGCGGAAAAACATGGAATGCAATCTTCCGGTGCAGCGCGGGAACCACTACGAGTCGCAGGCGATTGACACACTGGCTGAGATCATCGGCAGGGAAATCACGCCGGTCGGAATCATCACCACGGACGACGGCCTTTTCGGGGCAAGCGCAGACGGTCTGATTGGCGACGATGCCGGAGCCGAGTGCAAGGTTCCGCTGCCAGAAACGCATCTATCATACTTGCTGGAGCATGCCGAAACCGGCACGATGATTTCCGACTACCTTTATCAGGTGCATTTCAACCTCGCGATTTCCGGCCGGGAGATATGGCACTTTTATAGCCACTCAGTCAAACGCTCCGAGGACGCTCCGGAATGGGTTGAGCACCCTCCGCTGCACATCGAAGTTCACCGTGGCAAATTCACGGACCAGTTGATTGCGGGAATGGATGCGATGCGAGCAGAGTTTGGATTGATCCGGGGAAAGCTGGCTGCGATGCGCAAGGAAAACATGGAGGTGGCGTCATGACCCTGCCAAACGACGTAGCCCGATGCAATGGCGACGGCAGCGACGAAGAAGGATGGCGCGAAGGTTGCGAAACATGCCTGCGTCGGACAGCGGCAAGGCCGGATGGATTTTCAATGATGCCGCCGCCTCCGATCATTGCTTTTGAATGCGAATTTCTAATTGAACCATGAAGCCATGAATAACCCGATGGAAGAATGGCTTGAAAAAGCCAAGGCCGACGAAGCGGCGCGGAAGAAAGCCGAGCGAGCCGCGCGCCCGAAAGGGCAAAAATGCGCCACTTGCGAGCACTTCCGGGCGCATAGTTTCTCCCCGAAATATCACTACTGTGCCAACGGCCGCTCGAAACATACCCCGTGCGGACTCGCGAAAACCTCGCCGACCAAGTGGTGCCAGCAATGGAAAAAACGACAACCCACCAATCCAGATGACCAAGCCTGAACTAACAAAGCAAGAGCGAGAACTCGCCGCTGCCCAAGAACGATGTGAATGGTGGGCCGAGAAATCCGAAACCTTCAAGTTCCCGGAAAATGCGGGGTATGCCGTCGTTCGCTCCAATCACTGGTTTGACGTTGCCGAAGAACTCGAAAAATTACTGCCATGATCAAACGCCCGCTCGATTCCCGTTTCTCCGAAAAGGTAAAATCCGGAGCCAAATTCACGACGATCCGCAGCAAGCCATGGCCGGTCGGGAAACCGATCATGCTATACAACTGGAGCGGCAAGCCGTATCGGTCGCCGCAGATCGACGTTGCGGCCGTGACGGTGCTTGGATTCTGGCCTATCGTGATCGTCCACCAGCATGACGGAAAGATGCTCTACGGCTGCGGGATGGAAAGCGATGTTCCGCTCTGGCAGCGCGAGGGATTCGAGTCCGAGGCCGCGATGGATGATTGGTTCCGCAAGTCCGTTAAAAAAGGCGAGACGGTTTTCAAGCACCTGATGAGGTTCAAACTTTTGAAGCCATGAAACAAATCGGAGGATTCAAGGTCAGTGTCTGCCCCGACCATGGGAATTTTTCCGGCAAGGAATGTCCTAATTGCGCTTGGCATGAAGGATCTATCCACGCCGTTGCGCCCGCTGCCGCTGCCGATACCTACGACCGCACGAACTGGCACAAGGGACCGGAAAGCGACCTCCACGGCTGGTTTGAAACCGAAATGATGCGGCTTGAGGTCGAAATTATCCACTCCCGCATGGATGTTAAATCGACCATTGAAAACGGATGGCCAGATTTCACCTGTCTGAAATGCGGCGAGGACGGAATCACCCGTGCTTGTCTGATAGAGTTCAAGGCAACATTAACCAAAGTCCGCGCCGATCAAGTGAAGGTCTGCGGGCGACTATCGAAGGGGAAAATACCAGTCTTGATTACTGGCAACTTCCGCGAGGCTGTTGACTTTGTGAGGGAAAAGCTAAATCTATGAAATCCAATCTCCCAAATCAAAATACCAGAACCACCGAAATGAAAACAGCATTGACCGGGCTAGATGACTGCCCGCTGCATCGCAAGACCCCATTTGGAATGACGAACGTCAGCATGACCCAACTGAGCATCGCTCGCCACTCTGGCGGGATCAAATACAACGGCGATCAATACACCTATCTACCGGAAAGTGACGAACTGATCCGCGATG
>JAYWAR010000371.1:0-10345 GCA_043782285.1 Akkermansiaceae bacterium
TTGCCGACGGTAACGTCGCCCATCAGGCCATCGTAGTTGACGGTCGTTGAAAGTGGGACGGTCTGGTCGGTGCCGATCCGACGGAATTCGACGATATCCCCTTCGAGTAGATCGTAAGGTTTATCCAAGTCGCCGGTGCGGATAGAGGGGCCGGTGAGATCGAATAAGACGGCGATGTGGGCATCGCGTAGATCGGATTGGCGGCGGACGCGTTTGGTCATTTCTGCAGCCCACTCATGTTTGGCGTGGCTCATGTTGAGGCGGAAGAGGTTGGTGCCCTGATCCATGAGTTTACCGATCATTTCTTCGGATTCGGTGGCGGGGCCCAACGTGATGATGATTTTGGTTTTGCGTGACATGAGAGCGAGAAGTGGAAGGAGGGTTGGCGGAAGAAAATACCTTCGTTTTAGTCAAAGCAAGTCATGATCAAATCGGGTGGATGCTTAAGCGGCTGGTATGGTTTTTTTGGACCCTGAAAAATTTATTTTGTATGAAGCCGACGCTGTAGGGGCCGTGGCAGAGTGGTGAACCCGGAACTGGGTTTCGGGGAGGATTGACTAAATCAGGATGATTCAGATCTCAGCGTTTAGGATTGAAGTCTTTGAGGCGGCCAGCGTCATGCAGGGCGGTCCAGCCGCCTCGCAACACTGAAACGTGAGCGCCTAGTTGCAAGCTACGGATTCTCTCGGCAATCTGCCGACTGAGGCCGCAGTTTTCGTTTCCGCAATAAACGACCACCTGCGGCGTGTCCAGCAGCCGCATTGCAATTTCGGCCTCAAAGGCTTGCATATCTTCACTGGGATCCAAATTCCAAAGCACCGAGCCGGGGAGCCCGTTTTGCTGCCAATCTTTACGTGAGCGGGCATCGACCCATAAAACTTGAGTCGATGAGGAAATCTGTTGAAGGCAAATTTCATCAGGTTTTAAAGTTGCGGGGTTGCAGAAATAAGCACGTTGTGGTGGGCCTTTCAGCCAAAACGTGCCACCCGCAGCGGCGAGTGAGATACTGCCAATCGCAGCCAATTGGCGAAATGTCGTCATGGTTTTACCGTGCTTGGCAAGGGCCTGCGTACCACCGCAAAGGCTTGTTGAACCCGTTGCTTGGTAATTGGGCAATCGGTTTCGATCCGGATCACACACATTCCGGGAGTCTCCATCGGCTTGGGGGTAACCCGCAAATCATACTTCTTACCCTCTTCAAGAGTCTTTAACTCGCAAACATAAAGCTCGGATGAGGTGGTAACGCTGGTCACTCGGATTGACTGACCTTCAGCCATCCGAATCTCAATTGTTTTAGGTTCTAGCGGAGCACCAAGCTCCCAAGTTAAGGTTTTCGGTGCCAGGGCGATCAGTACGGGAACGTGAATTCGCAGTGTTAATTGTAGCGATGGTTGCTCGGCGGGGTCGTTGTCGAGCCATAAAGCCACGATTTTATCGACGACTCCCGAGACGTTGCCCATTTCGAACTGGGTACGTACGACTCCAGATTCACCCGGAGCGTATTTCAATTTGCCGTCAGCAATTTCGACCTTCAAACACGAACAGCCAGAATCACTTTTGGTAATGGTCACCGTTTTGTCGCTCTTGTTGGTGAAGGTGAATTCTGCGATCACCGTCGTAGCGTCTGCTGCGGCATTGATATCCTTGGTTATCTCGGCAAATTCTAAATTGGTTGCTTGGGCGAATGCCGCAAGGATCAACCAGATACCAATTGCAAATTTCATAGTGGATTATTGCCCTGAATTCTTCGGTGGCGCAAGGGCAACACCAATAATTAAGCGACCCCCTCGCCATCCGGGGCCGAGCACGAATAGCGGGCGATTGCCCTCAAGGCGGGCATCCATTTTAAGAACTTTTTTGCGACTGAACCAGAGTTCGAGGTCGAGTCCTAGCACTTGATGAGTTGGTTGACTGCGCGCTTCGAACCTCACCAGTACTTCGTCCGATGGCTTCAAGGGCTGGGCCCAACTTTCATAACTCCGCAGCAAAGGCTGTACTTCTTGGCCAAGTAAACGGTAGCTCTTGAAACGAAGCCGCTCTTCACCGCGCAAGCATTTTTCCGTTTCCTGTGATACCATTTTGGCTTGGCTCCCCGCAGCTTTGGGTTCGCCATCAGTGGCATAATAGACTGCGACACTGACTTGACCAATCTTGGTCTTGCCGGGATCGTCTTGGGAAAATCCAAGGGTGGGGATGAGTATCCAGCTGGCGGCAAGTCCCCACCGAATCCATGGATGGAAAAATTTCATGGTCCTACTTCGATCACAGGGTTGGCGCGGCGTTGTGCGGTGGAGTCGGTTTCATGTTCGGTAGGTATCGCCGCGGTTTCGGAAAAGTTCGCCGAATCTGGAATCGCGGCGACACCATTAAGGACGATGATTGTTGCGGCTGCTGGGGTGCGGGCGAGCCACTCGGCCTTGACGCCGGTTTCCGGGGTGTAGACGACTGGCTCCACCGGAATTGCCTTGGGCGCACCCGCGACGTCAAAACCCGCGGGGCTGCGAGTTTGAGTTCCCACCCAGAAAGTCAATGCCATCCCGGCACAGGCGGCTGAAGGCAGCAACCATGATTTCCAGGAAAACCAAGAGTGAGTGATGTGTGCCGCCTTCGCTGGCTGGCGAATCGACTGCAACAAGCGGCTGTTAAAGAACTCGGGATAGGGTGGCTCCTCGGCAGCTGGAAGGGTCGCGGCGATTAAAGTCCGCCAGCGGCGAACCTGCTCGCGAGCAGCGAGTTGCTGCGGCTGGAGAGTCGCCCATGCTTCGACGGCGGCGAGCTCATCGCCAGCTAACTCGTCGTCCAGCCACAAGGCCAGTGCGGCTTCATCGGGATTGGTATTCATCTTTTAGCAATGCTTGGAGTTTTTGCCGGGCGTAAAAAAGTCGGCTCATCACCGTGCCTAAGGTGCTCGACATTGCCTCGGCGATCTCTTTGTAGGTGAGTCCTTGTACGTCTTTCAAGAGAACCACTTCCCGATGTTCTGGGGAAAGTTTGGCTAAGGCAATTTGAATTTTGACGCGAAGTTCACCGAGGGCGAGGGTAGCATCTGGAGCTTCGCCGCCCGACGGGGTGGTGAATGAGCCAGGATCAATTTGCTCGCGTTCGAAAATTTCGTCGTTCAGTTCACCGGCGCTTTCGATTTTTCGTTTTCTCAACCAGTCATAAACCACATTATGAGCGATTCGGTAAAGCCAAGTGGAAAACCGTGCCTTCGCCTCGAACTGCGGCAGCGCACGCCATGCCTTGATGAAGACCTCTTGTGAAAGGTCCCAAGCGTCGGCTTCCTGATGGATCATGTTGCGGATCATGGCGAAAATTCTTCCACGGTGACGGGTTATGAGTGCATCGTAAGCTTCCATTTTACCTTGCTGTGCGAGTGCGACCAAACGGAAATCATCGTCAGGATCATGGAGTGTGGCATCCAGATCGACAGAACCGGGAAATCCCTGCGCAATCTTGGACGGCTCACTAGGGGATTTATTCATCGTTTCGCGTAAATTTTTTCAGGGTGTCGAAAACGACTTATCAAGACCTTGAGTTTGGCAGCGCTGGTCTTGCCGTGCAATCCAGAATCTTAAGAATTCAAGCGTTAGGGCTGAAAATAGCGAGGTCGCTGACAAGCTTGCTTTAGAGTTTTACTTTCGCTTACCTTTGAGTCATGAAAAAATTCATTGTATTGGGAGTGATCGTGGTAGGGGGGTTAGTATTTACCAATCCCACGGCAGCAGATTTTCGCGAGCATGTGCGGCAAAAACAAGGTCTTGTTGGGAGCCTCGGAATAGCATTAGCCGATCTTTTTGCCCTTGGGAAAAGTGGGGTTAAGCGCGATAATTACTGGATCGCAAGCCGTTTTTACCTTGGCGGAGATGGGGTGTTGGCGCGCCAAGATCTGGCATGGGGAGTCGCCGGAAGATTTATCGAAACCCAGAAATAACCGGTCCTGAAGTTCGCTCGGTGAGGTCATCTTCAGTCCAGAGTTTTTGATCTGGACCGGCGGAGCGAATTTCCCACTGCTGGCCGCCCAAGGCATGAAAAAATAAAGGGGTCTGCCAACGATCGACGAGTTGGTGTTTGGAATCGAGTGCGGGCGAGTTTTCTGAAAACCAAGCTTGGTGGCTAGGACGTTTGCCGCGCAAAGTCGCGCTCCATTCTTGGTTGGCTGAAAGCGGCCGGTCGGTGGCTTGCTTTTCGATTAGTAAAAAATTGGAAATGCTGTGGGCCAGCAGCTGGAGGTCATTTTTTGCGGGCAGTGCGGGATTGCCGTAAGCACCGAGCTGACGATCACCGGCGGCGGATTGCGTCGTCGCTGGTGATACGATCTCAAAAGTGGCTTCAGTCACCACGATGCCGGGAGGGATGATATTTTCCCGGACAACTTGGACGGTGGGAAGCGGCGGGCTGACGGTGGATTTAGCCGCTTGGAAAATTTCCCAAAATCCCAAGGCGACCAATCCCACGGCGAGAATGAATATCCATGATTTGGGTGAAATCGATTTCATCAGGGTTTGATAAAACCGAGCGGGGCCGTTGCCGACAAGGGGTTCCAGAAATTGGCGATGTTGGGTAAAACGGTTGCCATGCTGGTGGCGGGAACGCCGAACCAGCGCAGCATTTCTGCGAAGTAAACGTCGGCCGAAGTACTCGGAAGAAGTCGGCCACCGTAACCGACGTCGTCAGGGCCATCGAGGGTGAGATTCGGATAGGTGCCAAAAATTTTACCGCCATCGACCGGGCCACCCATGACGAAGGCATTGCCGCCCCAAGCGTGGTCAGTGCCGCGACCATTCGAGCGCAGGGTGCGGCCGAAATCGGAGGCGGTGAAGGTAACGACGTCATTGGCGAGGCCGAGTTGTTCGAGGCCAAGTTGAAAAGCGGTGAGCGCAACATCGACCTCGGCAAGCTGAGTCGCTTGGGGGCCGAGCAGATCGCCGTGCATGTCCCAACCGCCCCAGTTGATGAAAAAAGTTTGGCGACGCAGCCCGAGTGCTGCGCGGATTTTGATTGAGCGCAGCACTGCGCTGAGGGTGGTAGCGAGGTTGTTATTTGTCGGGAAGAGCGCTGCGGCGGTACCGAGATCGCCGGCCGCAGAATCAAACTGTTGCTGGAACAACAGCTGGGCCTCGTCGCTTTGTTTGGTGAGCGTGGCGAAACTCTGCGTCAGGAGATTGGTGTAACTCTGCTCTAGGGTGCTGCGAAAGGCTTGGTTCTTCAGCTGCTGCGGGGTGCTGTAACTTTCGAAGCTGAGTGAGCCATTCGGAGTGATGACAAATTGAGTCGTATTCTTGCCGACTTGGAAAACGTTATTACCGCTCAATGAAATGCTCATTGAGGTCGCGTTGGTGTTGTACGCCGAGTGGATTAAATCCGCCGTGCGGCCAGCCCAGCCAGTGAGTTCAAGCATGCCTTGCGGAATTCCGGTTTGCCATTGCTCGACTTGGTCGCTGTGTGAAAATAAGGCACGCGGAATCGGCAGGGCCGCGTTTGAGCCGTTTTCCCAAGCTTGATACTGGCTCTTGGTGATCGGTTGAACCAAGGTGCCGACGTTGGTAATGGCGGCGAGGCGCTGTTTTCCGGCAAAGGTCCCGGTGCCGGTGGCCATCGCGTGCAAGCCTGCCAGGGAAGGATGTAGCGCGAAGTCGGCAGCGCTGCCAGTGAGGCGGAGCAAAGAATCACGGTTCAGTGCCAGTCCGCCATCGCTGCCGTAAGCGCCACGGGTGGTCGCGTATGAATTGTAGCGGGATTGCTCCCAAGGTACCATCATCTGGAAGGAATCCATGCCACCACTGAAAAACAGGCAAACCAGCGCCTTGGAATCGGTGCCGCTACTGAGTGGGTCGGCAGCGGCGTTGTTGGCCAGTTTAAGATTCAGCAGGGTGTTGAGGATAGCAGACGAGCTGATGGCTGCGCAGTTAAATTGGCGGAGAAAACTGCGGCGTGAAATGGGTAGAGTGGGCATGGCGGATCGGTGGCTTAGCGTTGTACGGCGCCTTCAGGACAAGCCGAGGCGAGGAAGACGGTGAGTTGGACCCGTTGCAGAGGATCATTGGCAGAAACTTGGGTCAGCAGGTTGAGAGCCACTGCACGGGTGCTGGCACTCATCATGCCACCGCAAAACAGCAGGTTCGCGCGATCGAGTAAAAGTGGGGGATTTGCCGCGACTTCTAAGAGATCCCGATAATCGGGTTTAAAAGCATACGAGTCGTAGAGCTTGAGACCCGAAATGGTGTTTTCCCACAGCTGGTTAACGAAGGCGATGCTGGTGTAGCTGTTGGTGATCTGCAAGGCGGGTGCGGCGAGTTGCTTGTCGGTGAGAAGTCCCGGTGAGCGGTAGTCTGGCCGGTAAAAGTTGAAGACGCTCGGCGCGTTGCCGGGGGACTGAAGCGAACTTTCATAAAAATTACCATAGTCCCACCAGTTGAGGGCGGGAAAGCGTGCCAAACGGCCAGCCCGGGCGAGCGCCATGGCACGATAGACCGGATCTTTCAAGCGACCGAACGAAGCCGAGCCACGCGACCAGCGGACGTCGCGAGCCTCTAAATCCAGCAGGATTGCACGCACTACTGCGGCCAAGTCGCCCCGTTTGCCGCTGCCATTATTGACAAAAATAGCGGCAACCCTCGCGACGTAGGCCGGGCTAGGATTGCTGGTGACGAGAAACTGGATGAGTTGCCGACTGATGAATGGTGCGGTGTTGGGACGCTTAAACAGGAAATCAAGTGCATCCTCGACATCGCTCAGAGCGTTTGCAGCGCTCAATGGCCGGGCTGGAATTGATAGGCTACCAAGCAATGACTTCGCTCCAAAGTCGTGTTTTTCCACCCACATGTCCATCGGTACGGTGAAATCGTTATCCTCGTTGCCGCCATTGCCCCACCTATGGCAGCCGAACCAAAACCCGGTAAAAACCCGGGCCATTTCGGTGATGTCGCCATTATTGTAGGTGGGGATGAAATTGCCGCTGCCATCGCGTTTCCGGCTACCATCCAGCTCCAAATCCCAGAGACCGATGGTGAAAAGTTGCATCACTTCTCGCGCATAATTTTCATCAGGGAACTGATTGACCTCTGGCCGGGCTTTTTGATTGCCAACGTGGCTGAGGTAGCGGCCCATCACCGGGTGCCTCGACACTTCGCTGAGAATATCTCGGTAGTTGCCAAAAGCATGACGGATGAAAATGTCGTAGTAATCGGCCATCGCGATCGGTTTATCGGCCAAATTTGAATCTCGGCGTGAGGCCACCAGAATTTGGCTGAGGGCGAAAGCCACCCGTTGGCGGAGCTGATCGGGGCCGGCCACGGCGGTGCGGGCGAAAGCACTGGTGGCGTTGTTGCCGCTGAGGTTCAGGTTATTGTAATTGTAACTCAGATCCAGTCGTGGCCCGTGTAGATCTTGAATCATTCCATCAATGATCGGCCGTTGGTAGCTCGCGGGCTGCTTGGTAATTTGATCGTCGATCCACGCCGCAAAGCCTAGACTTTGGACCCGCTCCAGCTCAGCCATGGTCGGGCCGAAGCTTGCTTGTTGAAGGAAACGAGCCGCTTGCTGTGGGCTCACTTGGCCCACACTGCTGCTGGGGAGTGCATTTCTGAAACTCTCGGTAAATGCGGCGTAATCGCCCGAAACGCTGCCACTGACGTTGCCCTGAATGTCGAGAGTGAGCGCACTGCTGCGAGTACTGTCGCGGAGATAAGGATCACTGCCGACCATGATTTCATCCCAGTCAGAAACGCCATCGCCATCGGAATCGCGGTCGATCGTTTCTACTGCGAAAAACGCCGAAGCCGCAGTCGTGAATTGTCCGCTCACCCGGGCGGTATCGTTGGCACCGTTTGCCGAAAATGGCAGGGACAGCGCTTGCCACGAAGAAAGATTGCTGGAGCGGTAGACTCGTTGCCGTTTCCATGGATTGCGGGTCCACGCAAGCATGGCATCGTTACCCGAACGCTGCATCGAAAAGCCGATGTTTGATTGAGCGTCGAAAGGGTCAGTTCCCCAAGCCGCTTCGAGCGCATTGCTTGCGCCATCACCGTCGCTATCGGCATTAGGTGATAAACCGGCGGCTTGAAAACGGGCTTCCCACGCATCCGGCAAACCATTGTGATTGAAGTCCGTGCCGCTGGCTGTGGCTCCACCCGCGAAAATCGGCCGGAGACCAGCGACCAAAGGGTTTGAGCCTTCATCGTGTTCGACTCGGTCATCGATTCCATCGCCATCGGTGTCATGCAGGCGTGGGTTGGTCCCCGCAAAATATTCGTCGCGATTTTTCAAACCATCGCCATCGGCATCTTGGATTGCATCGGCGGCAGAGTATTTGTTGAGCTGATTGGCATCTTCCCACAAGTCCGGCATTCCGTCGTTGTCGGTGTCGGCGAAGGCAGCGAATGCCGGTAAGCTCTCCAGGGCGGTAGGAGTGATGAACAACTTGACCCCTTCATGGACGCTGAAGGTTGGCATCCCCAAATTTTTATTGGAATCCTGCCAAGTTGCGCTACCGGCATCCACGGTAGCTCCAGCGGTGGATTGACTGACCACCCGTGAGACGACGGTGGTATTACGGGTGAGGTTGAGAATTTCAAAGGTTACCGTCCAGTTGTTGCTGGTGCCGCGAGTGGCAAGTAGCCGAAAACGTAGTTTGTCGGAAATGTCTGCGGCACCGTAACCACTGAATCCGAGCGCAGCCTTTAAATCGGTGCGTGGATTGCTTCCATCCACTAAGTAAATATTGGAGCTAGGACTGTTGGTCGCGCTGAAGGCCTGACCGTCGAATGCTTCAAACTGGTAGGTGAGTGAGCCGCGCACCGAGCGTAAGCCAAGCTCAATGCTGCGGCGAGAATCCGCCTGCACGTTACCCACACTGAAAGCGATCAATGTGTCGTCGTAACCATCGCCGCCACCGGTCGCGCCACCGCCATGATCCCAGACCACTTGGATCGGATCAATCCGCCATTCCCACTTTGCAGGTGACGCATTGTAAATCGGCAACCAGCCGAGAAATCCCGGACTTGCCGCAGGATTTACGCCAGGGTCGAGGCCCATCTGTGTTTCCAACTTATCGGGGATTCCATCGCCATCGGTATCCGCTAAATTCGGATTGCTGGGCAGTGGAGCCATTGCTTCCGCGTAATCGCTCAGGCCGTCACCATCGCTGTCCATCGTGAGCGAGTTTGCCGCAGACTCTAAATTATCTGCTAGACCGTCTCCATCGGTGTCGGCCAGATGCGGGTCAGAGCCACGCTGAAATTCTTGCAGATTGGTAAGGCCGTCACCATCCGGGTCGGCGCTGGCGGTGGCTGGCCCGGCAGGCTGCAAACGATATTGCATTTCATACCAATCGGGAATTCCCGAGCCATCGGCATCCAGCGTCGCATCGACGATTTGGAGTGCGTGCAGCCCGACGGCGTAGCCGTCGATGTTAGTAACCGTGATGCTGAACGACGACCCGCTGCGGTTCGGGTAACGGACATAATTTCCGACGCGAAACGGGATCGCTGGGGTCAGCGGCATGATCTCAGTCCAGGTTTTCTGCGGTGGCGACGAGGTGGTCAGAAAAAACCGGTTGGTGTCGACTTCATCATTGAGCTTCACCGAAGCCTGCTGGCCATCGTAGTTGCCGCCAACGTAAGCGAAAACATGATAGGTCGCGAACGGAATTCCTTGGACTGTCAGCGTGGCGGGCTGGTTTTGGTAAGCTTGGATATAGCCATTCATCAATTTCTGATCGCCGTTGCCATTGTTGGAGGTTCTTGAATTGTTCACAGAAGTCCATTGCACGGTCATGCCCGGCACGGTTTGGCCGTTCGCTTTTGAAATGAGTCCTGCCACCGGTGAGGCGATGTCAGCGGTGCTGCCCGAGGCTCGGTCGTTCCGCAGTGGGACGGTGTTGTTCCACATGATCTGCGGCACGACTCCGGCCGGCATGAACCATGGAACCGTGCCTGCTGGATCTTGCGAACAGACGAAGTTTAAACCAATTGCAGCGGCAAAAAGGGTGGGCTTGCTGGCGGCGGAACTGGGATCTGAGCCTACCCGCTTCTCCCAAGCATCGGGTGCACCATCGCCATCGCTATCGATTAAAGTCGGCGATGATTTGGGGGCGATCAAAACTTCCTCGTTATCATTCAGTCCGTCGCCATCGGTATCGACCAAATTTGGATTGCTGCCAGCGGCGCGCTCCTCGGCATCGGTGAGGCCATCGCCATCGGTATCCTTGCGATTTGGATCACTCGACATCAGTCCGCCGTTGTATTCTTGGAATGCAGTCAAACCGTCGCCATCCTCGTCGGAGGCGGCATCGTTCGGATCGCTGTCACTTAGATGTTTATCTTTTTCCCACCAGCGCGGTAGG
>JAYWAR010000372.1:0-3732 GCA_043782285.1 Akkermansiaceae bacterium
CACTTGGCCAAGTTTGACGAGCTCGCGGCAAAAGGCCACAATCCCAATTACCATTTTCGCGGCCACAAGTCCGACATCTTCGAGGGTGGCCATCGAATCCCCTTCATCGCAAGCTGGCCCGCCCAAGTGAAGCCCGGCAGCAGCAGCAATCAGCTTCTTTGCCTTGGCGACTTCATGGCAACTGCCGCCCAACTTATCGGCGCGAAACTTCCCGCCAATGCCGCCGAGGACAGCGTCAGTTTCTTGCCCGCACTGCTAGGCAAAGCCCCCACCCCGCTGCGCGACAGTATGGTGCAGCATTCTTTTTACGGCTCATTTTCGATCCGCCAAGCGAACTGGAAACTGGAACTCACTCCAAGCTCTGGCGGCTGGGGCGAACCGGTCCCGCGCAGCGCCAAAGCCGCCAAGCTACCGCCAATCCAACTCTACGACCTTGATACCGACATCGGAGAGCAACACAACCTGCAAGCTGAACATCCCGAAATGGTCGCTCGCCTCACCCACTTGCTGGAGAAACAAGTCGCCGACGGCCGGAGCACACAGGGACCGAAACAACCCAATGACGTCCCAATCGACATTTGGAAGGCCGCGAATTAGATCCACCAAACGGCCTCGGTTCAGACTCGCGGCACGTATTTTGCAAGCAATTCGGCCGCCTTATCAGGAGCGATTGCCTCGTGGAAATCATCGTTCACCATACAAACTGGAGCACTACCGCATGAAGCAAGACACTCCGCGAACTCGACGGAAAATTGCCCACAAGGAGAAACGCTAATCGGATGGTGATGAGAGTCACTGGTGGTCCGGTCAATCCCAGTAAGTTTAGCCAGCTGCTCCATCAACTCGTAACTCCCCCCCATCGCACAAGAAAGTGTACGACAAACCCGAATGTGAAATTTGCCGGGCGCTGACTGGCGAAAACCGGGATAAAAACTGACAACTTCGAGAACCTTGATCGGCTCAACCCCAAGCTTGGCCGCAACCCACTCGATGGCCGCTGCCGAAATGAATCCAAAATGGTGCTGAACGATGTGCAACAACGGCAAGGTCGCAGCGCGCTTGCTTTCCGGATAATGGGCAATGCGAGCATCCGCCTCGGCTTCAAGCTCAGAGGTGATGGCAAAGGGCGGATAGAACTGACTGCCGGGAGTCTCGGGTGAGGCGACGGATTCTTCGAGAGTAAAAGTGGACATAGAAGTGTTGAGTCGGTGGCGGGTGCGGCTCGCCTATTTTTTGAGCAACTTTGCAAGATGATCCATGACCACATGCGGGCCGAGATACTCCTCGCCCTCGTAACTGGTCTTGAGCAGCTCGCCTTGAGTGTTGGTGAGCACTAGATTGGGAATCCCGTCTCCCGGGTGCCTAAATTGTCTCTTAAAGCCTTCGGCGCTGGTGAGCCTGAGCTGCGGCCACGGCATTTTCATCTCTTCCGCATATTTCCTCATCTCTTCTTCGCTGCGATCCGAGGTGACCAGAACCAACTCAAATTCGTCACTCGCCGGTTTATACGTGTTGTAGAATTCGACAAGTTTTGGGGTAAACCTATGACAAGGACCGCACCAAGAAGCGGTGTAATAAAAGAGATAATATTTGGAGGGTTTGGTGTCATCCTTGCAATTCTTGAACGACTTCCCCGCCAGTCGAACCAGATTACCGTTCAAAAATTTATCGAACACGCTAGGTGCTACTGCAGCAGCAACGGTAGCAGGTTTCCAATCAGCAAGCAGCTTGGCATCCGCCTCTGAGAGGTCAGAAGCTTTGATCGTTGCCATACGCCCGTTGGGTAAGCGAAATACGCCCGCAAGGGTGTCATCTTTTCCCGTGGCTGTGACGAGTTCGAGTTTGATCGATTTGCCTTCCTTATTGGTCCAAGTCGTCACCTCCGCCGAGGCAAGGTCCACCAGCGTCATTGCCATAAAAATCGTTAGGATAGTTCTCATAAGCCCAAAGTCGTTACGTCACCGATCGCACTCACCCATCACGAAATCAAGCGAACCGAGGATTGCCGGGATGTCCGAAACCATGTGGCCAGGGAGCAGTCGTGAGGTGATCGAAAGATTGCAAAACGATGGGCTGCGGATTTTCAGGCGATATGGAACGCCTCCTCCTTTGGAATGGATGAAAAAACCAAGCTCTCCTTTAGGGTTTTCTGCCGCGAAATAAACTTCGCCAGCTGGCGCGTTGATCCCTTGGGTGGAAACGATGAAGTGGTGAATGAGTTCTTCCATCGACATCATCACTCGCTCCTTATCCGGCAACATGCTTTTGGAATCGGCCAGATTGACCGGCCCTTCCGGCATGCTGTCGAGGACTTGGCGGCAAATCAGAATCGACTGGCGCATTTCCTCCATTCTCACTTGGTAGCGGGCATAACAATCACCTTCATCGGCGATTGGAACATCAAATTGGTATTTCTCGTAACCCAAATACGGGCTGTCTTTACGGAGATCACGCGCGACACCCGAAGCGCGGAGGTTCGGGCCAGTCATCCCCCACGCGACCGCCGACTCGCGGCTGATCACGCCAACATCCACCATCCGGTCGATGAAAATTTTATTTTTATCAAGCAGTTTGCTGATTTCGCCAATCGTAACGAGGCACTCGTCGAGAAAAGTACGGACCGAGGCCTCGAATCCCGGCGGCATGTCTCGAAGCTGTCCACCCACGCGGGTGTAAGAAGTGGTGAAACGTGCTCCTGTGAGTTGTTCGCAGAGGTTATAAACCTTTTCCCGCTCGGTGAAGGTATAAAGGAAAACAGTCATCGCCCCGACGTCCATCGCGCAAACTCCAACTCCTAACATATGGGAAGAAATCCGGGCAAGCTCACAGCAAAGCACCCGCAACGCTTGGCCGCGCGGTGGCAAAGTCCAGCCCATCAATTTCTCGACGGCACAAGCATACGCCACATTATTGGCCAGCGGCGCTAGGTAATCCAAGCGGTCGGTGTATGGCACAAACTGATTGTAATGCATGTTTTCCGCAATTTTCTCATCGCCACGGTGCAAAAAGCCGATGTCTGGATCTGCGGAATGAATGATTTCTCCATTCAGTTCGAGAATGAGGCGTAACACGCCGTGAGTCGCCGGATGGGAAGGTCCCATGTTTAAGACCATCCGTTCGCCGACCAGATCATCGGTTTCCGCATGGTAATTGTCCGCAGCGAGAGCGGCGCGGGCGAAGGTGTCGGGGGCCTCGATTTCTTGGGTAGTGTTGCTCATGCCTGTTTTGCCGCCCAAAGAAACGCCCAAACTGACCAATTTCGCAAGGGGTTTGTGAAAATTTTCACAAGCTGTTGTTTCAATCGCATTCGAAGAATTGGTCTCGCAGTTCATCGCAAGGGTGGCATCCTCGGTCAAAACTGCGGCCCCCTGCGGGTCCAAGGACTCGACCTGAGTCGCGGAGACACCGCCGAGGGTTTTAAAATAGTCTTCGAATCGATCTCCGCTGACCATGCGCCGATGGATTCAACTCAAGCCGAATTTACCAAATTTCTGATTTACCACCAAAGCAGAGACACCAAA
Organism: Akkermansiaceae bacterium; assembly: GCA_043782285.1. Taxonomy (GTDB): domain Bacteria; phylum Verrucomicrobiota; class Verrucomicrobiia; order Verrucomicrobiales; family Akkermansiaceae; genus Luteolibacter. Next base: position 3,522 of record JAYWAR010000372.1, read on the forward strand.
ATCATGGCCACTCTTGAAAAGGCATGGCTTGCTGCGGTCTGAGTAAAACCGACTTAAATTCTCGCTGCTGCTTGCGCCAAACGCCAGTGGCGAGCAAACTCAGCCATGCTTCGCCCGCAAATTTCTACCAATTTGGCCATCTCCATAGATGGTAAAATTTCATCCAGCCCGCCACGACCCTCCGGCTGGACCTCGGCCGACGATCACGCTC
>JAYWAR010000373.1:0-3724 GCA_043782285.1 Akkermansiaceae bacterium
GGCCTTGATTCGGGTGATTTCAATCAGTCTCACGGCGGCTTCCGGAATCCGGCCAAAGCGGTCGCGCCAAGATTTTTCGAGCGCGAGCAGGGATTTTTCGCTACTGGCCTCGGCAATTTCGCGGTAGGCGGTGATCCGGACTTTAGTTTCTTGCAGCCAAGAAGCGGGTAAAAATGCCGGGAGCACTTGGGTTGGATCTTCGCGCGAGTAGGCGGTCTCACTCAAGGCGATGAAGTCGGCCTTGAAACTGCTGTTACCGCGTGCGGCGTCTTTGCGGCCTTTGAGCCGGTCCACCGATTGGCGCAACAACTGACAATACAGCTCGAAGCCAATTTGTGAAATGTGGCCGGATTGCTTGGTGCCCAGCAGGTTTCCGGCACCGCGGATTTCGAGATCCTTCATCGCGATTTTGAAGCCAGAGCCGAGCGCAGTATATTCCTTAATGGCATTGATGCGTTTGCGCGCGTCGCCGACGGTCATCATGTCGCGGGGTAGCAACAAGATGGCGTAGGCTTTTTCTCCAGCGCGACCGACGCGGCCGCGGAGTTGGTAGAGATCTGCCAACCCGAAGCGGTCGGCGCGGTCAATCAAGATGGTGTTGGCGTTGGGAATATCGATGCCGGTCTCGATGATGGTGGTGGCTAATAAAACGTCCGCTTCTCCCTTGACGAAGGCGTGCATGACGACTTCTAAATCGTCTTTATCCATTTGCCCGTGGCCGATGAGGACCTTGGCTTCCGGCACCAGCTCACGGATCTTGGCCGCCATCATGTCGATGGTTTTAACCCGATTGTGGAGAAAAAATGTTTGGCCGCCGCGTTTCATTTCGCGGCGGATTGCGTCGCGAATAACTCGTTCGTCGTAAGCGCAGACGGTGGTGGCCACCGGCACCCGGTTGGGCGGCGGGGTATCGATGGTGGACATGTCGCGGGCCCCCATCAGCGCCATGTAAAGTGTTCGCGGAATCGGCGTGGCCGATAAAGTGAGGACATCAACTTGGCGGAAGAGTTGTTTAAACTTTTCTTTGTGGGCCACACCGAAGCGTTGTTCCTCATCGACTACGACCAGTCCGAGATCTTTGAATTTCACATCGCCGGAGACCAGCCGGTGGGTGCCGATGACCAGATCCACCGAGCCGTCGGCGAGACCTGCGAGAGTCTCGCGGACTTCGGCGGCGGTACGGAAACGGTTGAGTAAGTCGATGCGGATCGGATAATCAGACATCCGCTCGCGGAAGGTGCGCCAATGTTGCTCGGCGAGCACGGTGGTTGGAACCAGGATGACGACTTGCTTGCCGCTGGTGATTGCTTTGAAGGCGCCGCGAATGGCAACTTCGGTTTTGCCAAAGCCGACATCGCCGCAGATGAGTCGGTCCATCGGTCGTGAGGACTCGAGGTCGAGCTTGGTTTCGTCGATTGCGCGGCGCTGGTCAGTGGTTTCGGTGTAATGAAATGAGCGCTCAAACTCCCACATCCAGCGCGAATCCGGTGGGTGAGCGAAGCCGGTTTCTGCTTGGCGCTCGGCTTGGACTCGGAGCATTTGCGCGGCGTAGTCCATGATCGATTTTTCGGCGGCCTTGCGCGCGGTTTTCCAAGCGGCGCCGCCGAGCTTGTTGAGGTCGGGAGTTTTACCGCCGAGGCCGACATATTTTCCGACCAAGTGAGCTTGCTCAAGTGGCACGCCGAGCAGCGCGCCGTCGCGGTATTCGAGGACCAATTCATCGCCTTCATCGCCTTGCTGGATGCCCTTGAAGCGGCCGATTCCGTATTCATAATGGACGACCAAATCTCCCTCTTCCATCTCGTCGATGGTGGCGCGCGCGCGGGCGGCACGGGTTTTTTCCAGCAGCGAGCGGCGTGGCCCGCCGGGAGTCCGGTAGCGGCCGAAAAGCTCGGAGGACGAAAGCACGGCGAGCTTGGAAATGGGCACCGTGAAGCCGGCTAACAACTCGCCGCGCAAGGGGATCAAGCCCAAATCGCGTTCAAGGTCTTTCCCCGCCAGTTCGGCGAAACGTTCTTGTTCACCTGGATTGCCGAAGACCATCGCGACCTCCCAGCCCTCGCGTTGCCACTGGTTGAGTTGCCGGAAAAAATTTTCCCGGCGGGATTCTTCGAGCACGAAATCGCCCGCCTCGAAGGTACCCAATGGGCTGCCGAAGCAGGCGAGGGTGAAATCTTCTTCACGATTGAATTCGGCGGCCCCGACGACAATTCGGACGTCTGGTTTTTCGATCGCGGCCTCGAAGGAAATGATGAGGTCGGTTTTGCGGCGGTAGTCGGCGATACTCGCTTCAGCTGATGGCTCGGCCAACAACAGATCGGACTCGAGTAATTTGCGGGTAGATGCCTGCGAATCGAGGTCGAACTCGCGAATCGATTCCAGCTCGGTATCAAAGAATTCCAAACGCAACGGTTTAGCGGCTTGCCATGCGAACAGGTCGAGAATCCCGCCGCGGATGGCAAATTGGCCGCGACCGGTGACGGTGGGAATCCTTTCGTAGCCGTGCTCGGTGAGTGATTTCGCGAGTGCCAGCGGATCCAGGGTGGTTCCGGGTTTGAGCGGCATACGACTGGCGCGCAGCGCTTGAGGGGAGGGGGCTTTGCCGGCAAATGCATCACTGCCACAGATCACCGCGCAAGTTTCGGCACGGGCAAGAATTTCCAAGACCGAAAACCATTCGGCGGCGGACTCGGGATCGGCGATTGAGCCATCGCCGGTTTCTACCGGACCATCTGGCAAGACCAGCGCTTGGACGCCCCATAGCTCCAGCTCTGAGGCCAAACGCTCGCGATGGCGTGGCAGATCGCAAACCAACCACAACCGCGTTTTTTGATGATCTTTCGCCGCAAGTGCAACCATTGCAGTCAGAAACCCGTGGGATGCTTCAGCCGAGTGATCGAGCACGACTTCGCGTCGCCCTTTGGCTAGCGGGGCTAGCCGGGCGGCGAATTCGGGCTGAGTCACCGCTCGCCGCAGCCAACCGTGAGTGGAATCCTCCATAAGCAACACGTCGCTTGCTTAAAGTGGCGATCGGATCGCGGCAAGTGGGATTGTTGGCAGCTGAGCCATTTGCTGCCTCAATTTTCCATCAAGGAGTGTGATTTCAGAGTGAAAAATTCATGCTCAATGAGTTAAATAAGAGCTTTGCGGTGCCCGAGCCTATTTTGACAGCTCATTTACCGCGTTTGTGATCCAGTGCAGAAAATCGATTTTGGCCTCAAATTGGGCCGGAGTTTGGCGGCTGAGCGAGGAATGTTTCCGGTGATTCTTATCAGGAGAATCGAGATAACCGAAAATTTCGGTGCGTGCATCGGCCTCACTGAGTAAGCAATCGTCATGAAGCATCTCGCATTTGTGCTTGCCCATAAATGACTGGTTCTAAGCGTTGTGGCAGGGATTGGCTCTTGCGGACATGCTTTGGCGCATGCCTGCTTAGCACAGAATTTGACGACAGGCACCGCTACCGTATGGGCGGCCCCGGTCGCGGTGAAAGATGAGACCCGGGAAGTGCTTGGCGCTTGCTAAGGGCCTGTTGAAATGCGGCGTTTGTAAGTTCGGTATGCTTGGGGTTAGCGAAGGGCTAACCTGGCGATTTTGTGCGAACAGAGATCAATGACAATTGCCAGCTATACTGCCGCGCATTAAGATTTGTGGAAAGGGGATCTTTCCCATGATGCTACGGCACCCTATCATGCTTGGCTTACGCAATGATTGAAATCCACCT
>JAYWAR010000374.1:0-3718 GCA_043782285.1 Akkermansiaceae bacterium
AACCGCTTGGCAGCGATCCGGCGCAACTTGAAAGGCAGGAACTGCCAAGCCATAGGCCCAAAACTGCGCGCTTTCGTTTTCAGTTGGGCCGCCGTAAGACCTACCCATTGTTGGTAAGCCGCGTGCGTTTCCTCGCAGGAATAATCAACGTGTTTGGATTCAAATCGATGAGTCAAGGCGTGAAGAAAACCGATCCGCGCAAGTGCCAATCGAGGTTCCTGAGTTCTCCGAAAATGACGATCTAAAGATTTGAAATGACGCCAATGGGTTTCTCGTTGGCTGAAGTTCACCTCCGCTTGACCCCATTGAGAAAATTTGACCGCCTTGTGTAAACCGAAGTGAAATGCTTGAAAAGGTGATGGATCCCCACAATGGATCGCCGCAGGTGCAAGTTGCTCACGGTCTTTTTCCAGCGAATTGTCTACATCCACCATGTCAACAAAGAGTGCCTCGTTGCCGCAATGCCAACGGTGACAACTGCGATAAACATGCATCCCCATGATATCCCGATCGGTCATCCAATCATGAACCGCGATCAAAAGATGCGTCAGGTTCGGGTTGGCCGAAAACCGTTGGATGACCTCCTCGAAAAAAGTGCTGCGGGTCATCACCATGTCCGCATCAATCTTAATGAATAAATCCACTTCCGTCGCCCGCTCCATAAAAGTTCGATAGAGCTGATCATGAGCTTCCTTGTTAGGCATACCAGCGACGATGAATGAATCGTATGCGGGGTGTGTCTGGCCCTTGATCGCGGCGAGGCACTGGTTCAATTCATTCTCGCGGGTATAGAGCGTGCCCACCAGTATTTTCATACCGCTGGAATTGAAGTGTGAGCTGCGGAAGAGCGAAACAGGTGACTCATCTGCTGATTTTCTTGGTTGAGAAGTTGCAGTCGCAATTTCCGCTTCGCGTTCGCCTCATTTTTTTGAGCGAGCAAACGGCTGGCATTCGGTTGCAGGAACCGTGGAATGATTGAAATTCGCTCAGCTCGGTATTTTTGCATGAGTAGCGATGCCTGGCACAAGGTGTCGATGCTTTGACTGGCTCCTTCCAGCAGGTCTTCTGTGAAGCCCATTTCAAGAAGTTCATTTCGTGATTGCTCGAGCATCTTGCGCGTTGAGGCTCGAAGTTCTTCAATTGCGGGATGACTGATCGACGACTTGTGGGGTGAAGGGGTGTGCTCCCAAAAGAAAGACTCTACCTTTGGGTCCACCACCCAACGTGCTTTCAGACTCATCTGAAGCGACCATGCGGAGTCTCCCGCATGACCATATTCTAAGGGAAAGGGATATTTTTGAAGAAAGCGGGTCTTGTAGAGATTGCTTGCGCTGCTGCACAGCAACGAAGATGGCATATGAAAAATAAAATAAAGCAGCCAAACCAAACCCGGAATCTCGGCGGCATCGGAAATCCCACTGGAATCTACTAGCTCATGAATGGCAAATTTCTTTGCCAGCACATCACGTTGTTTCCCCAAAACCGTGGGCGGAGAAACGACAACATCTGCATGGAATCGCTCGCTCGTCTCGACCAAGCGGCTTAAAGAAGCTGCCGGCAGCGAATCTCCAACCGTAGCGATGGTTAAATAAGGCTGAGTTGCGGTGGCAATCGCATAATTCCATGATTGATAGAGACCGGGTGGGTGATCCAAAAAGGTCACCTGAAAATCTGCGAGAAATCGCTTCAAGTAATCCACCGTCCCATCTTGCGAGTTACTATCAATTACAATAATTTCTTGAACCACCGCAGCCAAATTTCGCAAATGAGTTGCGTGTTCCGGTAAGCCTTCGATGCTGTTTCTAACTGGGCATATCAGACTAACCGGAAGTTTTTGGAATCTGGATTCATGTGACATGATAAGTAAGGATAAGGTCCCGAAAATAGTTGAAATTAAACACGGGGTTGGCGGCAAAATTGCTCACTCGGCCAGTGACTGGCAAGGCTCAAATCGCTTGGGGCGGCAACCCGCAATCTGTCATTTTAAATAACAGTTGCGCTAAATGTTGGTACCATCGCGGGTGAAGAACGGTTTTTCTTCCATCAAGCCCAAGCGCCCCAACTGCGCAGAGATTGACGGTTTTCGAAGCGCTACCCATGACCTTGCGAGAGGCGGTGAGCCATTCGCAATTGCCAGAACCGCTCTGGTTTCAATCGATGTCTTGACCTCGCTTTGCCAAATCTTAGCGTAGCGCAAGATGATTACGATCGTGAATTTGGCATGGGGAAATTGGCCTGAAGGTGGCTGGCCATGGAGCCGGTTGCTGCCTATCAAATATTTTAAGAATTTCAGGGAGGCGGTCAAACGTCACACTTCATTTGAATTTAAACACATTCTTTTTGCAGAAAACCCGGCAGCTTTCGATAGCCGGTATCTCCGAGCCCAGGAAAATCTGGTCATCAAACCGCTCGGTGAGATCGCCAAATGGCGCGGCTGCATGCCAAAACTGGAAGCCTTCAAGGACGATCCCGATTTCCAAGGACAGGTGTTCGTGTTCGATCTGGACAACGTCATCACCGGCAACCTTGACCAACTTTTGGCGTATCGCGGTGATTTCGCGACCTGCATGGACCCGATGCCCAGCCGCAAAAACAAAGTTGGCGGTAACATTGTGTCATTTCCTGCGGGATCGACGCATGCACTCTACCAACGGGTGGTAAGCAATCCTGCGAAATACGATGAAATCTGCCAAGGCAGTGAACGATTTCTACTCGATCACATGCTCGAGATCGGGGCGTTGAAGCACTGTGAGTTTTTCCAGGATCTTTATCCGGGGATGATCCAAAGTTTGAAGTTCGAAGCCACGAAAAACTCGAGCCGCCGCGAAGATATGAAAATCTTATGGACCCATGGCAGGCCGAGGCCGCATAAACTTTGGCGAAAAGGATTTTTGAAATACCACAGAATTTGGTGTGGCGGCGCGTGAGTCACCTTGGATTCGCGGTTGAAATCATGTTTCACGTTCGAAGCGAGGTTCAGAGTGACCGATAAAGGAGCATGAAGACCGGGGTAGAGCGGGAAGAGAGTTGAACCGCAAAGGAAAGAAGAACGCAAAGGGAAGACAGGTGTGGAGCGGCTTATTTTGAAAGGAGCGCGTTCATTTTGAGCGCTGCCGGGATGCGGACATTCTGTCCGACGTTAATTCTTGAAAAAGGCGGGCGACAGACTGTGAACGCGCCGAGTTTGGTTTTAGACGGGAGGAAGATTTTTAACTACGGATTTCACGGATTGCACGGATGAAGACCGGGGTAGAGCGGGAAGAGAGTTGAACCGCAAAGGAAAGAAGAACGCAAAGGGAAAACAGATGTGGAGCGGCTCATGACAGAGGGACAGGCCTGCTGTGAGTTTGGATTTCCCGGATTTCAAAGGGGGGGAGCGAGCCGTTGCTTGAGTGATTCCACCAAGTAGTGATTGCAAATCAGATGGACGTCCTCGACTGGGCCATAGCTGTGGTCTGCGGCGTGCAGTTGGATGTCGGCTTGTTGGGCGAGGATGCCGCCGGAAAACCCGGTGAGGCCGATGATGGTGCAGCCGATTTCTTTGGCGGCTTTGAGTCCCTCGACGATGTTCGGTGAGTTGCCACTGGCGGAAATCGCGATTAGCACGTCGTGCGGTTTCATCCGTTGGCGGATGATTTCTGAGAACATCCGGTCATAACAGAGGTCGTTGCCGATGGCGGTCAACAACGCGGGATTGTCGGTCAATGACCAGACGATC
>JAYWAR010000375.1:0-3715 GCA_043782285.1 Akkermansiaceae bacterium
AGTTACGATGGCGGGACCCCGCTGGCACCTGGCACCTACGGCTCAGTAGCCTCACCGGCCACCAACAAAAGTGATACTTACTTTTCCGGCAATGGCACGATCACCATCCTTCCCGCGAGCACCACCGCGCTTGCTCTAACATCTGGCAGCACACCATCCAACTTCGGGGTGCCACTGACCTTCCGCGCCACGGTCACCGGCACCTCGCCGACAGGGAATGTCGCATTTTATGCGGGTAGCACATTGCTAGGCACCAGCGTCCTGAATGGCTCGTTTCAAGCCAGTTTCACAACCAGCAGCCTGCCAATCGGAGCCTACGCGATCACCGCTCAATATGTCGGAAATGCAACTCACGCGGCCAGCAGTTCCGCCGCATTGGCCATCGAAATCACCACTCAGTTTGCGCCTCCGCCGGTCAATCTATATGCCACTCCCGGCAATAACAGAGTGAACCTGACATGGACAATTTCAGCCGGTGCCAGCTCATACAATGTGATGCGCTCGCTGGCTAACGGCGGTCCCTACAACTCGATTGGCACTTCCAGCGGGGCAAGTTATAGCGACCTCTCGCTAAACAATGGCACCACCTATTTCTACCGGGTCGCCGCGGTCAATGGTGTCGGTGAAAGCCCACCTTCCTCCATCGTGAGCGCCACGCCAGTCGTGCCGCTTGCAGCCAAGGATATTCTGACTTTTGTATTTCCAGGGCAGCCTGCGGTCGAGATTTCCGGGACTATCATCAACGTGACCGTGCCCTACGCCACCGCTGTCACGGCGCTTGCGCCCACCTACACCGTTTCTGCTGGGGCCACTGGCAGTCCGGTTTCGGGGACTGCTAGAAACTTCAGTGCGCCGCAGAGTTATACCATCACTGGCTCGGATAGCAGCACGCAGATCTATACCGTAGCCGTCACCGTGTCCGATGCCCCGGCTCCTGTGACCTATAACTTCGACGACGCAACTCTTCAGGGCTGGAATAACCGCGTGTGGAATGGCAGTGCATGGATCGACCTCGCCGCCAATGCCACGACTTATGCAGGTACCTTGCTGCCTGCTTCAGCTAACAATGGCCTGTTTGTGCCTAGCGGTGGAACCGTCTTGGTGAGTGGACAAATCGACAATCATCTCAATACGTTTTGGCTGCGCTCGCCGCAGTTTTATCTTAACGGCACGGGGAATCTGACTGTGCAACTCGCTAGAGGAATCGCCAATACCACGGCCCCGGCCAATGACCTCGCCGTGCCTTGGGCGGCAGTGAGCGGTGGCGGCTGGAAGGGCGTGGCCCTGCGCCGCGTCAGCGATGGCGTTTTCGTGCTGACCAAAGCCAGGACGGGCAGCAGTGGCAATGACTATAGGACCGTGACCTTTACGCAGTCGGAATTGGCGACGCTCAATCAAAGCGCCGCTTACACCTTGGAATTGATTAACTCGGATCGTGGCACTTGGGGTTGGCTGACGATGGATAATGTGTCGATTCCCGGCACTCTTGCTTCGACAAACCTAGCCGCCGTGGCCACCACCACGAGTTTGGTGAGCAGCCTCAATCCCGCAGCTCCGGGCGTGAGTGTGACCTTCACCGCCAGTGTGACCGGCGGCTCGCCGACGGGCAGTGTGGTCTTCTTTGACGGTGCGACGGCTTTGGGATCGAGTGCCTCGAATGGCAGTTTCCAAGCCACGTTTAGTTTAACCAATCTTGCGTTAGGAACGCACCTCATCACTGCCCAATATGGAGGGAGCACCGTCCATGCTGCTAGCACTTCCTCGGCTTTAAATCAGCAGATCACGCTCTCGCCTTATGCCGCATGGGCCGGCGGCGGCCCTCAAGGGCTAACGGCTGGAGTGAACGACAGTCCTGCGGCTGACCCGGACGGCGATGGCATCTCTAACTTAATGGAATTCGCACTCGGCGGTGCACCGATGGTTTCCTCGCGGGCGATGCTTCCTGTCCTCGCAAAGGTCGGTGGCAATTGGTTTTTTGATTACGACCGCAGCGATCTCTCACAGGCCAGCACCACCCAAGTCGTGGAATACGGCAGTAACCTAACGGGATGGACGCCGATTCTAATTCCAGCGGCTACCACCAGCGATGTTGTCATCACACCCGGCAGTCCAGCGGACCATGTCAGGGTCACAATACCGGCCACTGGCAGCCAAGGCTTCGTCCGTCTCAAGGTCGGCCAGTAACTGGTTCGAATTTTGGCCTAGTCTGGCCAAAAGTATCTAAGGATAATCCTTGGTCCGGCGTCGGATCGTTCTTAGACATGCGCTGTTGAAGTTAGTGTTACGGCCAGCTTCAAGCATTGCGTTGTTAAACCCTTACAAGCGTTTGTCTTCTTAATGATGGTTACAGTGGTTGTCTGATGACAGCCACTTCCATCATAGTGAAGCCATTCTATTACCTAACTCATTCTGTTATGCGAACTCCACCTTGTCTCCGTTCTTCAGTTGCCGCGCTTTCGCTTAGTTTGCTTTTGGCATTCCCTTTCGCCAGTGCCGCAGTCCCAGACTTCACGGCAGCGGGAGTCATTGCCGCCCTGAAAGCGAATCCTAGTTATAGTTCCAGCCCCTACAATGAGACCTTCAATCTCGGGGCCACCGGCCTCCGCGGCTGGATTTACGACGGCGGTGGCCAACCCAATTCGGGGGTGATGGGACTTAATACGGATTTGAGTCGGCAAATTTTAATCACCGTGGCAAGCACACCGGGCAGCGCCGTGCTGGCCGTCGATGATGTCATCCTCGGCGCGATGGCCGGCAGCACCGGCACGGTGCCGACCTTCACGGGTGATAGCCGTAAAGCCATCGGTCTAGCAATTAGCAATGCTGAGATGACAGGTGGCGGCACGCTGCGTGTCAAACGCTGGCGCGCTGGCACCACCACCGATGTAAATATTGCGATGACGATCCTGGGCAATTACACGGCCACCGCTCCTTATAACTGCCCGAAATCCACGCAAATTCTTGCCAATGCCAGCAGCAAACTGGTCGCCGAACTGATCGCTGATCCGAACTTTCTCTCGACCACTGGCTCCACCTACACCGATGCTATCAAAGCGCTGGCGCTGATGGCGAGTGTGGTGCCAGGAGATGCGAACTATGCCACGGTGCAAATGCGCTTGCAGTCCTATGCCCAAGCACTCACTCCTGCGAATCTAACTCTTAACGGTTGTGATACTTGGAACTGGGCCTATGTGAATATCTTTCTCAGTGAGTATTATTTGCGCAGCGTCGAGTCCGGCTCACCCGACGCCGGCGTATTGGTTGGTATCAATAAATACACTGTCGCGATGGCCAAGGGCCAGAGCCGCTACGGCACCTTTGGTCACGGCGGATCGGGATTGAATGCAGACGGCAGTCTGCACGGGACCATCCCACCTTATGGCCCGGTTAACTGTGCGGGCATCGCTGCGAACCTCTCCATCGTTTTAGGTAAGAAGGCGTTGCTGGCGGGTTCTCAAACGCTCGACGCGGAGATCGACCCGGCGATCGAGCGTGGATCTAACTTTTTCAAGTACTATGTGAACAAAGGCGCGGTTCCCTATGGTGAGCACGAACCTGCGGTTGATAGTCATTCCTTCAATGGCAAGGAGCAGATGTGTGCTTTGTTTTTCGCGCTGCAAGGCAACCGTCCGGTGGAAACTGAGTATTTCTCGCGCCTCGCCACGGCGGGCTACATGGGCCGCGAAGAAGGTCATACTGGCACAGGATTTAACTA
>JAYWAR010000376.1:0-10285 GCA_043782285.1 Akkermansiaceae bacterium
TTGGTGACTCTCCAAGAACTCTTCAAGCCACATTTGAAGCTCTCCAAGGGCGCCTGACCTGCTTTCTGATGCTGGTACTCGCGATCTTCAGCCAGCGCACCGTCTCGCTGGTTTGGCTCGCTCGTCGTGCGCCCCCCCGGTCAAGGCGGAGTCCGTTTACCGGTGGTTTCAGCGCTTTTTTGCCGCTTACGTGTTACCGGCGCGAACGATCAGGGCGCTGATTTTCGCACCTTCGCCCAAGCCCGCTAGGGGCTGGGTCATGGCCATGGATTTAACGAACTGGAAGTTCGGAAAATTCTATCTCAACCTTCTCGTAGTTACCGTCATTCTCAACGGCGTCGGACTGCTTGGTGAATGCTATCTAAAAGCACAAAATGCGGGAACTCCAACCGCTTTCATCGTGTCCATCTGATGGAGCAGGTGCTTACCATTTTGCCCGTCGCGCACCTTTGTGCCTTGACCATAAATCGTGAATTCAAAGGCAGTAGCTGGCTGGCCTGGTTGAGGCTCATCAAGGTGCCCCATGGGGTCCGGGTGAAGGCAAACACCTTAGTTGGTGGAATTCTGGTAGATTCCAAGGCGCGGAAGCTTTGGGATTCTATCAGATGAGATGGGGGGGGAGACATTTTTGAGCCCTCTGAAGAAGCGTAGTTATCAGTGGGGCGGCGAGCCGGATCAAGATACAGGAACCAAGCTCAAAAAACACGAACACCGCGCTAAAAGCGTCTTCCGGCAGGGATTCGAGAGTTTCCACCCGATACTGCGGATACCGTCGCTGTTCGCTAGCCAGATTGCAGATTTTCTCCTTCATTTCATCAGGCTTCCTCGATCCGCAAATTTTGTCGAGTCGTGTAGACGGCCACAAGATTCACCAGTGACTCTAGCACGCCCTTCGCTCAGCCAATTTTGCCCGGATAGATTTGTCCGTCGGCCGCGTTGATCCACAAATCGGTAGCTACGCGTTTGACATAGCCCAGCGCATACCGGCCGTCGGCAGTTATCAACGGAGAAACGCTGGTCACCTTACCTACTGCCACTCCCGCCGCATTTTGGATAGGCCCACAGCAAAGCGGGACTTCAGCCGCAAAGATCAACCGTTGGAGTAACTGGTTTACCTTTCCCGCAGATTTGATCCGAGAAATGACCTCTTGGCCGATGTAACAACCCTTGTGATAGGAGATGTCCGTTTCCTCCAAACGCGCCTCGGGTGGAAGTAACCCTTCGACTAAGTCACGGCCCCACGCCGGCACCCGATTGCCGATCCGCAGCGCCTCTAACTCATCGCCTGCCAGCAGCCTGATTTCTTCGGGGAACTCTATTACTTGATCAACAGCAAGCCACCAATCAGTGCCGGCAAGCCCGAACCGATTCGACTCGCGCGCGATCACTCCCGGCGGCGGCTCTGGCATCGCTCCGGTGAAATGCCACAAATGATAGTGACCCGATAAATCCAAAACCTCCACCTCATCGGCTATCAGGTAACGGGTCAAGCGCGCTTCAAGTGCAGCCGCCCACTCCACGAGGCCCGCGATCCACAAGCCAGCATTTGCCACTTCCGTCACGGTAACCCGAAATTGCAATTTACCTTTGGCATCGCTGACACAGGACGGCAGTGAAATTTTACTTCCGATCACTCGACGCACGTCTTGAGTGATTTGGCCATTGAGAAAACGCACGGCATCGGGGCCGCAAAATTGTAACAATGCGGGCGTCCCAAGATCGATCCGCTGGATTTCACTCATCGTTCTGGCAAGTAAGGTTTCGCGACTGCGGAGTAATCTAACTCTCCCATCCCCGCAGCTTCCAGCTCCGCCATCCGCTGAGACACCGCGGCGATCGCTGGCGTTTGCAAACCGGCAGCTTCCGCCAGTGCGAGCATGTAACGGCTGTCCTTCCCCATATTGGAGAGCGAGAAATGAGTCTCAAAATTTCCAGCAGCCATCGACGGCAGCTTCATCCCGGTGAGCGCCGAGGCGTTGGCATTTTCGGCAACCGCTTGGATCAAACAATCCGCAGTGACTCCGTGGTGAGTGACGATCGCGAGCGACTCTGCCAATGCCTGCACTGTGCAGGCGGAAATCAAATTGGTTGCGAGTTTCAAGACCGTCGCTGTACCGACTTTGCCACAATACAGTTGGCCTTTGCTGGTAAGCGCGAAGTACGGCTCCAGTTGTTTGGCCAAATCCACTTTCCCCCCGAGGTAGTAGACCAGTTGACCGTTGGCCGCAGCAACTTTGCTTCCTGTGAAGGGCGCGTCCAAAAACGGGCAACCCCGGGCCACACAAATCGCTTCTAGCCACTGCGTTGTCGCCAAATCGACGGTCGAGTGGTTTAACACGATTTGCCCTGGTTGGAGCACCGCTTCAATCAGCCCAATCACTTGCCGCAGCGCCGGGGTATCTTTCAAATAGATCGAAATCACCGTCGCACCAACAACTGCTGCTTCTGGCTTGGCAAACTCGTCGGCAGCGCCTTTTGGCGTACGATTCCAGGCCGCCACTTGCCAGCCCGCAGCTGCGAGTCGGGCAGCAGCGCGTGAACCGATGATTCCGAGCCCCAACACCGCAACTCGATTGACAGGATTTGGACTCATTGTTGGCGTTGCAGTGCGAGTTCCGCCAACTTCGCAGCTTGCTTGCGAATTTCAGCCATCAGCAATGGCGTAGGCTCTTTGCCGCTCTCCAGCACCATTTCTGTACGCAGCCCGGCTAAAATGTCACGCAGCGCCAGATAGTTCGGCCGCTCAGAAATCCTTGGTTCCAAGCCCGCCACCGACTCCGTGTAGTAATCCGCAATGTCTTCGCGCATCACCTTGCGCGCACGCTCGACGGAAAATTGTTTATCCACCGCCACCGTCGAAACTTCGAGTGCCCGGATCCAGCCACCGAGCGAAATCAAGTGAGCAAGGTCTGCATCCCGCAACGAGACTAACTCTTCTTCGACATCCCGCTGAGTGGAGGTGAGTTCCTTCTTCAATTGCACCACATTCTTGCTTTTAGCGCTTTCGAGTAAACTGGCAGCGTGCCGATTGACCCGATCCCCCGCCCCCAGCGCTTTGCCGTAGCGAGTCAAATCCTTCGCCAAATCTTCCACTTGATCCAATTGTTCGGCTTGCACCACCAAAAATCCATCTGCAATCAAAAACCCCAACTCGATTGCCAAATCCGCCCGATCTTGCGACATCCGAGCCGGCATCTTGCGGACCACCTCTGCAATCGGCAACGGCATCAAAAACTGCAAAGTATCGAACAACTTCGAAATCGAAGGGGCAGTGAACTCGTTTACTGCCAGCTCCTCGCGCACATGAGCGTCATCCAGCAAGTCCTTGGGAATTTGCCCTTGGCTCTCGACCTTAGCCACCGCAGCCGCCACCGCCACTGTAGCCGCAGCCGCAGCCGCTGGCAGCAACAAGGCGGCGCTGACCCCCAACAGCCAAATGCAACTTCGTTTCATCCAAGAATACTGACAGCTCGCCCGGCATTCCGCAACCGACAATATTTTACCCCAAATTCGCAGTTGCGGGTGAACTTCAGATTTTCCGCACCGCCCGAGTAAAACTCCTCAAATTTGAATCGCCGCCTTTTCGCTCAGAAACCATTCACCTGGCAATTGCCGCTCGACTTGGAATTGGCTTCAGCGCTTGTTCCAAGGCGTGAATCAATCATCCAATCGTCCCCCGCCAGACCTTACCAAAAACCATCATTTCCGTTTTCACGACAGGCACCTGCATCTCGCTCCAGTTTTCGGCAACGACTGGTTCGCACTCAAGGCTGAGGCATTTGCACGATTTTTTGGAACTCCCGTGTTTCTGGTTGGACAAACCATTCTCGTCGGCACTTGGATCGTATTAAATACAATCGGAATTTTCCGTTTCGACATTTATCCATTTATCCTCCTCAACCTCGCCTTCAGCTTGCAAGCCGCTTATGCCGCACCCTTGATTCTCTTGGCACAAACCCGCCAGGCCGACCGCGATAAAGCCCATGCCGACGCCGATGCCAAGCACCGCGAAGCCCTTGCTCTTGCCAGCGAAGTGCGCCAACAGATGGCCGCAGTCCAAAGCACCCAGCTACTCGAGCTGATGCATCAAAATACTCAGTTGACCGAACTCACCAAAGTGATGAGCGAGCGGATTCAAAAACTCACCGAAGAACTGCATGTCCATTTCCTCACGCGCTCATGAGCTGAAGCTAACTTGACCAACAACGTTCCGACACCGCGAAAATCCGCCAAGCATAAGCGATTTTCAACCCGCCAAATTTTACCAATCAGAGACGATAACAGGGAAAGTTATTTCCTCTGGAATGGGTCCCAGAATTGCTGGCTTTCAGTCTGATTCGTCAGTCTTCATCCATGCAAATCCGAAGTCTAAGATCTTTGCTCTCCCGCGTGTCGAGATCCTGACGCGACGGGTTTCTCATAAGCGGTTTCAACACTACCACGATGCATTTTCTGACTCACCTTGGAAAAACCTTGGAATATTCCCAGACTGAATTACTCTCATCGAAGTCGTGACAATTCAGTCAATCATCGCTTTGTTCATGGGACTGGTATTTCAGTTATCCTACACAGGGTCGTGTTTACCGAGCCAAACGAGTCCACCCTGCGCCACGCAAGCGCGAACTTGCTGCGAGGGGCTGGCCTCTTGCCCTTGTGCTCAAAAAACTCCTGAACGTCCGAAACCCGCACCTTTGCTTCCTGCCAGCCTCGTGCTGAAGTTATTTTTCGCAAAAAATTCTGAGCCCCAAAGCTTTGCTTCAATTGAAGTAGCTCCCGCCAAGCTCAGCAGCATGGCGGCTCCGGTACTGCACTGGAGCGGCTATGCAGGCGTGCCATTGTCGGTGGTATTTTGCTGTTTTGTCATCTGAGTCTGCACCCTAACAGGTGTATTGTGCCCATCCGTCTGCACTGCAGTTTTCTGCCGCAGCACTGAGGCACTCGGAAATTCCATCCCGTGACTCTTATGACTTATGAAATCTTTCATTTTTACTGTAACCGGTCTTTTCGTGGCCGCAAACTTCCTCCAAGCGCAAGCCGCACAACTCGTTGATCAAATTTTCCTCGCCGCCTTGCGGACCGAGGCTGCGCGTAAACATCCGGCAACCCGTGCCGCATCTCTGCGTGTTTCGGCCGCTGCCAGCGACATCCACAGCCTCAGACTGTGGGACGACCCGCTAGTCGGGCTGTCGCTGATGGCCGCCAATACCGAAAAAAGAAGCGCTGATGGCGACATCCGGCTCGGCTTCGAGCAAGCGCTACCGAAACCCGGCCTATTCGCCGCAACTCGTTCGAAAGCCGAGGCTCTGCACCGCGCCCAATTCGAAAATGCTCGCTCGACCACCCAAGAGATTGGCACCGCCGCCGCCCGCGATGCGATCGAACTTGCCCTCGCCGATGAATCACTGGTCTTGCAAGCCGGCCAAATCGAGTGGCTCTCGACGATGGTAGAAAATGCCCGCCAGTTGGCAATCAATCCGGACGCCACCGGTCTTGATGCGCTGCGTTTGGAGAGCGAACTCGCCAAACAAAACCAAATCCTCGCAGCCGCCCAACGCAGCCGCCAACGCCTCGCTCAAAGCTTGAACTCACGTCTCGGTCGCCCTCTCGAATCGCCTTGGCCACGGCTTCAGCTTTCTAACAACCCCTCTCCAATCCCCATCGCCAGCGCGGAAATTGCTCGAATCTCGCGAGTCAACCCCAAGCTCCGCGTACTCCAACAAATGGCCTCCGCCGCCAAAGCTGAAACCCAAATCGTCAGCCACGACCGCCAGCCACAGTTGTCGCTGGCGGTCGAGACTGACCTCTACTCGGGCGGCGATTTCCGCAGCACTACTGTAGGCCTAAAAATGAGCCTACCCATTTTTAACCGCAACTCTTACCAAGCGAAAATCGAAGCCTCACAGCTTCGCCAGCAGGCTGCCGTAAAAGACCTGGAAACCACCCGTCTCGAGCTCGCGGCCGCCCTCCTAAACGCCGTCACTGAAGCGACCAATGCCGAGGCCCAAGCCCGCGCTTATTCTGGTGAAATTTACCAGCGTGCGCAACAGGCCTCTGAGGCGGTCGAGAGCTCGTGGCTCAGCTCCAAATCCTCACTCACCGACCTCCTCGAATCCAAGCGTCAGCTGTTTGCCATCCATCTCGAACAACGTCGCTTTGTCGCAATCCAGCAAATCGCCCTCGAAGAAATCAAACTCCTTGTCCCTCAACACCCATGAAAACGTTTCTCACCATTCTTGTAACTGCCCTAGTCGTCGGCGGCGGGACTTGGCTGGCCAACCGCCACTTGTCGCCCGCTGCTGCTGCCATCACCCGCAACGACCGCCAACCGCTTTTTTATCAAAGCCCGATGCATCCGTGGATCAAAAGCGACAAACCCGGGCGCTGCACGATTTGCGGCATGGAACTCGTCCCCATTTATCCCGGTGAAAAAAACCTCGACACCACTGCCGCCGAAAACCTGGTCAGCCTCACTCAAAACCAGATTCAAGTGGTCAACGTCGAAACGGCAACCGCCAAAGTTCAAGCCCTCGTCCACACCTTGCAAGTCGCCGGGATGATCGACGACGACGCCACCCGCCACCGGATCATTTCCGCTTATGTCGATGGCCGGGTCGAAAAACTCCACGTCAACTACATGGGTGCCGAGGTCAATGCCGGCCAACCACTGGCCGACTATTACAGCCCAAATCTGTTACAGGCAGAGCGCGAATACCGTCAACTCAGTGGCGAACTTCGCCACAACACCGCACTACGACTCCGCCAAATGGGTCTCAACCCCGAACAAATCCTCGCCGTCGCCGACAAACCTGCCGACTCCCTCAGCTCACAAATTCTCGCCCCCATCGGCGGCACGGTCGTCGCTCAAAATGTTTACGAAGGTCAATATGTGAGCACCGGCCAGAAATTGTTCGAACTCGCAGATTTCTCAAAAATGTGGTTTCTCTTTAATGCTTACGAGCAAGATATGGCTTGGATCAAGCTCGGCCAAACGGTGACGGTCACCACTCCTGCCCTTCCCGGAAAATCCTTTGAAGGTCAGATCACTTTTATCGATCCCAGCTTCGACGAGGCCAGCCGCTCGACCAAAGTTCGGGTCGAGCTCGCCAATCCAATCGTCGCCGGACATCGCCAGCTTCTCCATCGCCTCTACGCCGCCGGTGCCGTGACAGTGGACGCACCCGCAACCCTCAGCATCCCCCGCTCTGCCCTCATTCAAACTGGCCCTGCCGCAGTCGTCTATCTCGACCGCGGCAACGGCATTTATGCCCAAACTGCCGTAATCCCAGGCCGCCGCGGCGATACCCTCGTCGAAATCACCGCAGGCCTCACCGCTGGCGACAAAGTCGTCACTAACGGCAATCTCTTGATCGATGGCCAAGCAGAACTCAACCGCTCCTTCGCCACTACGACCAGTCCGTCAGTCGTTCCTGCCATCGCTCCCACGCCTGTTGCCGCCACCACACTCACCGAGTCACAACAGCAAGCGATCCGCAGTTTCAGCCAAATCGCCGATGCGATGGCCGCCGCCCTCGCCGCCGATGATCTCTTCACCTTCAACATGTCCAGCGATCCCGCCATCCGCGAGACCCACAACCTAACTGCAGCACTCCACGGACTTACCGGTGTCGAGGCACTCGAACGAGTCACTCAATCTCAAGGCTTTCCCGATTTGAAGTCCGCCCGTGCCGCGTTCCTCAAGTTCAGCCTCGCCGCCACCGCCGTGCTCGAGCCCTTGCGCACCAACAAGGACATCCCACCCTTCCAAATCTGGGAATGTCCGATGATCGATCAAGCGATCCCTGGCGCGCTCAAACGAGGCCGCTGGCTCCAAACCGGCAACCGGCCGAATCAAAATCCATTTTTTGGCAGTGAAATGATCGATTGTGGAAAGGAAATCAAACCATGATCGAGCGCCTCATCGAATGGAGCCTGAGAAACCGCTTCTTAGTCGCATGCGCCACTTTGCTACTGGTTGCTCTGGGAGTCCGCGCCGTTTTACAAACTCCCGTCGACGCCATCCCCGACCTGACGGAAAACCAAGTGCTGGTCTATGCCGAGTGGACCGGCCGCAGTCCACAAGAAGTCGAAGACCAAGTGACTTATCCACTTAGTACCGGACTACAAGGACTCAGTGGGGTGAAGGAGGTTCGTGCCACCTCAATGTTCGGCTTTTCACTGAGCACGATCATTTTCGAAGAAGGCATCGACAGCTACTTTGCACGGACTCGTGTACTCGAACGCCTCAATTTCCTCCAAAGCTCAATGCCTCAAGGCGTTACTCCGCAGCTCGGCCCCGACGCGTCAGGTCTTGGCTGGGTCTATCAATACTATCTCGCCGTCGATCCCGAAAAAGCCGAAAACGGCGGCTACGACCTCGCCAAACTCAGATCCGTCCAAGATTGGTATGTTCGCTATCAACTGGCCAGCGTCCAAGGCGTAGCGGAAGTCGCCAGCATCGGCGGTTTCGTCAAACAATATCAAATTGAGCTGTCCTCAACCAAAATGCGAGCGGCCAACGTCACCCTGATGGAGGTGATGACCGCCGTCCAAAATGCCAACCTCAACGTCGGGGGAAAGACGGTGGAGGAAAACGGCGCGGAGTTCGTTCTGCGCGGAATCGGCCTGGTCACCAGCCCCGAAGATCTGGAGTTAGTCACCGTCAAAGCGGTCAAAGGCACCCCGATTTATCTCAAAGACATCGCCACCATCCAAATCGGCGGTGACTACCGCCGCGGCGCGCTCGACCTCAACGGCCACGAAGCCGTCGGCGGTACGGTTGTGATGCGTACCGGCGAAAATGCCAAAGCGGTCATCGAGCGAGTCAAAGCCAAGATCGCCCAAATCGCGCCCAGTCTGCCCCCCGGCATCACTCTCAAGTCGTTCTACGACCGCAGTGAACTCATTGATCACACCATTGACACACTCAAGCACGCACTGATCGAGGAAATCGTTTTGGTGACCCTCGCCCACATCATTTTCCTCTGGCACTTCCGCAGCATCCTCATCGTCACCCTGCCACTCCCGATCTCGATCCTCATCTCATTTTTCATGATGAAACAGTTCGGCATCACCAGCAACATCATGTCACTTACCGGCATCGCCATTGCCATTGGCGTGCTGGTAGATGCTGCCATCGTCGTCACCGAAAATGTGCTCCGCCATTGTGAACAAGCTGAGGACCACAAAGGCAGCAAACTCACTCCCCACGAAACTTGGCAAACTACCCTCATCGCCTGCAAACAAGTCGGTCGCCCCATTTTTTTTGCGATGGCGATCATCATTCTCGCATTCGTCCCGGTGTTCGCCCTCACCGGACAAGAAGGTAAATTATTTCACCCTTTAGCCTTCACCAAGACATTCGCGATGATCGGCTCCACCCTGCTCGCCGTCACCTTGGTGCCGGTACTTTGCTCACTGCTGGTGCGCGGGCCGTTTCACTCCGAGGACCGCAACTTTGTCATGAAATTGCTGCTCCGGCTTTACGAACCGACCCTCGACTGGGCGCTCGAGCATCGCAAAACCGTCGTCAGCATTGCTTTCCTGATCCTTGCCACCGCACTCCTTACCGCTTTCGGCCTGCCCCGCAATCTGGTCAAACAGATCCGCGACCACGGCTATGAGCGCAGTGCCGATTTCGTCAGCGGCTTCGGCAAAGAATTCATGCCGCCACTCAACGAAGGTAGCCTGCTATTTATGCCCGTGATGGTCCCAAAAACTGGATTTAAAGAAATCCAACGGGTGATGTCGTGGCAAGACAAGGTCATTGCCGAAACCCCAGAAGTCGCCAGCGTCGCCGGTAAACTCGGCCGTTTTGAGACGGCCACCGACCCCGCTCCCACTGAGATGCTCGAAACCACCATCATGCTCAAACCGGAGTACATTCCTCAAGGGAGATTTCGCGTCCGCCGTAACCCCGCTTGGCGTGAAGGGATGACCCTCGACATGCTCAAAGCCGAACTCATCGAGAAAATGAAGCTCGTCCCCGGCTATGTCCCAGCTTTCCTCCAACCGATTGAAAACCGCATCCTGATGCTCTACACTGGCATCCGTGCCCAAGTCGGCATCAAAATCTATGGCGACCAACTCGATAAAATCCAGCGCAAGGCCTTCGAGATCGAAAAATTAGTCAAAAATCTTGATGGTGCGACTGGCGTCTCCGCCTCTCGGGTACAAGGCAAGCCCTACCTCAACCTTAAAGTCGATCGCCAAGCGATGGCTCGCTACGGCCTCAGCGCCAAAGACGTGCTCGACGCTGTCGAAATCTCGATCGGCGGTAAAAATGTCA
>JAYWAR010000377.1:0-10245 GCA_043782285.1 Akkermansiaceae bacterium
AGGTATTCGATGGTGCCGGCGTTTTGGTAGCCGATATTTTTAATCAGATTCACCGAGGCAGCCCCCATCCGGGCCCGAAGCTCCGGGGTGAGCAGCGGCGATGGGCATTCCTCGATGATTTTTTGGTTGCGACGCTGCATCGAGCAGTCGCGCTCGCCGAGGTGGATGAAATTGCCGTGGGAGTCGCCGATGACTTGAAACTCGACGTGATGGGGATTGAGGACGAGTTTTTCGAGGTAGCAGGCACCGTTGCCAAAGCAAGCGATGGCTTCATTGGATGCAGCGTGGAAGAGGCTGATGAATTCCTCTTCTTTGAAACAAGGACGCATGCCGCGGCCTCCACCACCGGCAGTGGCTTTGATCATGACCGGGAGGCCAATTTTCTTGGCGGCGATCAGCGCGGTCTCGGCGTCCGGCATGATGTCGGAGCCGGGAGTGATCGGAACGCCATTGGCAATCGCGGTGGCGCGAGCAGTGGCCTTGTCACCCATCTGGGAAATCACCTTGGCGGAGGGGCCGATGAAGGTGATGCCGGCGCTGGTGCAAATTTCAGCGAAGCGAGCATTTTCCGAGAGAAATCCGTAGCCAGGATGAATCGCGTCAGCCCCCGTGATCTCGGCAGCGGCGATGATCCGATCAATTTTCAGGTAAGATTCCTTGCTGGAGGCCGGGCCGATGCAGACCGACTCGTCGGCAAGCTGGACGTGCATGGAATCGACGTCGGCCTCAGAATAGACGGCAACAGATTCGACATCGAGCTCGCGGCAAGCGCGGATGATGCGGAGGGCAATTTCGCCGCGATTGGCAACTAAGACGCGCTTGAACATGCTTTTGAGTGGAAGTTGATCCGAGATCCTGAAGGGAGTCTCATTTAATCCGGAAGAGGACGTCACCATATTGGACTGGAGTGCAATCTTCGGCGACAAGGGCACAAATCGTGCCGGAGCGTTCCGCTTTAATTTCGTTCATGACTTTCATCGCTTCGATGATGCACAAGGTCTGGCCGATCGAGACGACCGTGCCGACATCGACAAAGTTCGGGGCATCTGGAGCCGGTTTCACGTAGAAAGTGCCGACCATCGGTGAGGTGATGTCGGAGCCCTCGGCAAGAGGAATGGCCGGGGCAGCCTGGGTGGTAACCGCGGCGACGGCGGCGGGGGCGGCAGCCGGGGCAGGAAGCGTAGCGAGCAAACCACGGAGGTCATCAAGGTCCGCGCCTTTTTTCAATTTGAGATGGAAGTCTTTCTTGGTGAGATCGAAATGAGTGAGCCCATACTCATTCATGAGCTCGACGATGCTACGGATTTCTTGGAGTTCCACGATGAGAGAAAGTTGGGAGTTGGGATGAACGAGTGGTGGTCCAACGGGGCCACTGGCGTCGAGGCAAGCTAGAAGAAGTGAGGAAAGAGCGTCAAGCGGGAACCGGAGAAGAAGGGCGGCAAGTCCCCTGCCAAGTCACAAGTCGAGGAGTGGATTCCAAAAACTGCTCCATTTTAAATTTCGGTGAGCGACGATAAGCAGCTGACAAGTCGAGGATATTGGAAAGATGCTGCCAGTCGAGGGTGCCAGAAATCCCGGTCTCAATTTTCCCCTCTCGCGACCCCGTTCAAGCTCCTTGCAACGGCGTTCAAGCTCATGAGGACAGAAGGTCTGTCCCTCTGTCATGTCCCTCTGTCATGCCATGTCACGTAACGATGTTTCAAGAATCAACGCCGGACAGAATGGCCACATCCCGGCAGCGTTCAGAATGAACGCGCTCCGCCTCATCTTTCCTTGGCGTCCATCTTCCCTCAGCGACTCAATCCTCTTACCCCCTCTACCCAAGTCTTCATCCGTGAAATCTGTGCAATCCGTAGTTAAATATGACAAAAGGCCTGTCTCTCTGTCATGATTTTAGGACACTTTCTTCCCTCTAAACAATTTAGAGGGATCAGTTAGGACTCGGAGCGCCGTTGAGGATCGCCATATAAAGGTCTTCCAATGAGCGCCGGACCGGAGAAAAAGCGCGGATCTGGACACCCGCGTGAACCAGCATTGCCACCAGGATGGCCGGATCGATGGTCGGCGCTAGGCTGATCCGACGGGTGGAGAGCAGCTCGCCACCTGCCTGCAAAACCAGCCGGGAGGCGATGTCCCAGGGTGTAAAATCGACCTCGAAAACCGGGTTGTCATCTTGTAAACCGCTGACGCTGCCTTCAAACACGCGTTTGCCCTCGCGAAGGATTGCGACGCGGTCACACATCAGCTCGACCTCCGCCAGCAAGTGTGAGTTGAACAAAACAGTCATTCCGCGCTCATCGCGAAGGTTTAAAATAAATTCACGAAACCACTTGATGCCTTCCGGGTCGAGACCGTCGGTCGGCTCGTCAAGCAACAGAACTTCCGGCTCGGGAAGTAGCGCTTGTGCCAAGGCCAGCCGCTGGCGCATGCCGTGGCTGTAAGTGCGGACTTTCGAGTGGACTCGTTGGCTGAGCCCGACCCGCTCAATCACGGCACGGGCGGCAACTGGATCAAAGCCGCTGGAATAACTCATCAGAATTTTCAAGTTATCCCAACCGCTGAGATAGTCGTAAAATGCTGGGGCCTCAAAGATCGCACCGACTTTGCGCAGCGCCTTTGAGCGCTGGGTGAGCACCGAAATCCCGTCGATACTGACGTCGCCTTGATCGGGCATGACCATCCCGAGAATGATCCCAAGGGAAGTGCTTTTGCCCGCACCGTTGTGACCGAGAAGACCGTAAATTTCCCCACGCTTGACGTGAAATGAGACGTCGGTGAGCGCGGGTTTGGTGGCGAATTTTTTGGAGAGACCGTGAGCAACGAGCATGATGTTAAGCGGTTCAGTTGCCAGTGACGAAGCGGGGCTTACTTGAGCTGCTCAGGTCCGCGTAGAGAAAATTGGTGCCGCCAGGATGCCACGCTTCTTTATCGGTGATCAACGGAATTTTGTCAGGGCGGTCTGTGATTCCAAAAAAGGATAACTGTGTGATGTGTAAGCCATTTTGAGTCGAGTTCCACTGATAACTGGAGCCGGTTTTGGCGAATTGTTGCTTGTCGGCGGGGCACTGGAAACTGCCGGGAGATTCGAGATAAGGTAACAAGACCGTCTCGATGACCGGAATGTCATCGGTGAGAGCTGCGCGGGCGTTTGACAACACCGGCATGATGTTTTGGTGTTCTTGCAAATAGCTCTGCATCGCGATGCCAAGCGAGCGGAGCTTGATGGTGCAGGCCGCTTCGCGGGACTTGGCGACAACTGACTGAGTCATCGGATAGCCAATCGCAGCAAGCGCGGCAATGATGGCAATTACCACGAGCAATTCAATCAGGGTGAACCCACGATATTTGATCATGGTTGTGGACCAAATTGGTTACCGCGGAGCCCTTGCATCGTTTCATTCATCGCCTCCATCAGCGGAGCAAGGTCCAGTTTGGTGTTGGCACTGGATTTGTCAAAATACGCCTTGATCCCTTGCTGGCTGATTTTATCGAGTAAATCGGCACCTAGCTCATCGGCGCGGGCCATTTCCGCTTGAGTGCGGCCTTCATTGATTTCCTTAAGCCCTTGCTCGACAAATTTCTTGCGTTGTTCGGGTTTCATCGCGTCCAGCGCTTCCATGAAACGGCTCATCGATTCTACAATGGTTAAATTGATAAATAGGCTTTTTTCGTTCGGATCGAGCTTGCGGAAAAATGTCTCACCGGTCCGGGCTTCACGGTTTTTTTCTCGTTCCTGAAAATCGAGGCGATTTACCAAGCTGGCGATGTTGCGGAGTTTGGTTTCTCTTCGCCGGGCTTCCGTCGGATTCGAAGCCGATTTTTCATCTGACCAATCCGCGAAATGAGCAGCAGCGATTTCGCGGTTGAGTCGTTCAGCGGTGATTTTCTTGGACCCGGCGTAAGCTCGCACCCCCCAAACGCATCCCCAAACGATGGCCAGCACCAGTGCGGCCTTGATGATCACATTTCGTTGTCCCATATCTTACCCAAAATAACTGAGGATTGCTTGCGCGCAAGCTGACAAAATGAACGCACCGAGGCTTCGGTGAGGATCGGCGAAATCAGCCGACTTTGCCGGTTTATTTCAGCCTTTCCACAACATCCGCAGGCCAAACAAAACCAGCACACTGCCGAACAGTCGGGTCAAGGTTTGGTTGCTGAGCGAGCGCATCAGGTCACTGCCGAACCAGGCTGCGACGGCAGAGGCCAGTCCGACCATCGCCACGATTTTCCAGTCGATAAGCCCTGCGATGCGGGCATTGTTGGCAGTGGCGGCAAGTGCGGTCACAATGATCACTGCCATTGAGGTCGCAACCGCTTGTTTGTGCTCAATGCCGAAAGCCAGAGTGAAGGCGGGCACCATCACCAGCCCGCCGCCGACCCCGCAGAGAGCCCCCAACAGCCCGGCAAGCAAACCGATGAGAATCGCGGGAATCATGAATTTCATCGGCGAGTGGCGGTAGGACTGCCTGTAGAATTTTTGCGGGCGGTGGCGATTTCCACGATCAGCCGGTGCAAGACCAGCCGGTGATCGAGGCCAGTGGTGACCAAGGCTTGGTCGGCCTTGAGGGTGGCTTCCATCACTTTCAGCAAGCCCGCGAGCTCGAAGTTCTTGGCATTCTCAGCGGCGAGAAAAATCGGGAAAACATTGACGCCGGAGCCATCTTTTTTTTGTGGCAGCCATGCGCGGTCAGCTTCGGCCAGTCGGTTAAGACCGCCGGCAAAAGCGCTGTAATTGCCGGTCGAGACTTTGAATTTCTCGATGATCAACTTGGCCATGAAGAGGTTTCTGACGACGCCGATGATTGAGGCGCGCATGATGCCGATCGCAGATTCGTTGGCTTCGAGTTGTTGGTCAATCAGTTGAATGGCACGGGCAGCGTTGCCTTGTTGGATCGCCTTGCCGATTTCAAACACCACTGCGGCCCGGCTGAGCGGAACGAGTACTTGGACATCGGCCTCGGTGACTTCTCGGCGATCCTCACCGAGGTAGAGGTCGAGTTTTTCCAACTCGTTGCCAATCTGTTGCGACTGCTCGCCGGCCTGCAAGACGAAGAGCGCCATCGCGTCTGGGTGAAACCGCAACCCGAGCTCTTTGGCCCGTTGGCTGACGATCGAGGCAACTTGGTTCTGCCAATCGTCACGGCTGGTATCGATCCGGTCGTGGACTTCGACGGCCGCAGCTTTCTCGATGTACTTCCAAAACGAGCGGCGCTTATCGACGCCTTGAGCGGTGAGTAAAAATTTAACCCCCTTGGGGATGCCGCGCTCAAGGGTGAGGCGGAGGCTTTCGACTCCGGCTTCGGTGCGTTGGGAGCGGCCGGTGACATTGTCGGCGAGGAAATTGGCGTTCCGCAGCCAGACCACCTTGTCGCCCCCGAACATCGGGATCGTCAGCAGCGCTTGGATAGTGGAGGCGCAAATTTCGTGGGCAGACTCGGAATTATCGGCGATGCCGTCGATGGTTTCATGGGTGAATCCGTCATCCACCCCCTGAGTAAGCTGCTGGTAGAGCCGCAGCGCTTGTTCGCGGACCAGTCCTTCATCGCTGCCGACAACGGCGAAAAAATTTCCGGTGTTCTGGGGAATGGTTTTTGGTTTGGCGGCCATGGAGGGTTGGTAGCGGGATGCGGCGGGCGGTGCAAGCGCCGGGCGAGATCGAACCGGTTCTTAAAGTATGCCTCGACTCACTCAATCGGGAGTGAGGTTATCCAGCTGAGACGACTGCAGCTCATTTTTTTTGCGCTCGCGAGCTTCGCGGAAAAAGCTCTGGAGCAAATGAAGGCATTCGTCGCCCAGCACGTTGCCGCTTACCTCGCAGCGATGATTGAGCGGAGGATTGGCATCCAGCAGGTTGATCCAGCTTCCGGCGGCTCCCGCCTTCGGGTCCGGGCAGCCAAAAACGACCCGTTCGGGGCGACAGTGGACAATCGCACCCGCGCACATCGGACACGGCTCCTTAGTCACGTAAAGGGTGCATTTTTCCAGCCGCCAGTCACCGAGAGCTTCTTGGGCGGAACTCAGCGCCAGCATTTCCGCGTGAGCAGTAGCGTCTTTGAGGATTTCCACTTGGTTCCAAGCCCGAGCAATGATCCGGCCCTCACGCACCAGCACCGCCCCGACCGGAACCTCCCCAGCAGCATAAGCCTTGCGCGCCTCGCGCAGCGCTTGGCCCATGAAATAGACGTCGCTGTGTAAATTGATGATCGGTTCTAAGTCGTCCACCACCGAGGGGTAACGGATCTCGGTCGCCGATGCACGCCGATTTCGCCACCAATCCAGCGCGTTTTTCCGCTCACTCATCTTCAATCAGCAGTCGTCGCGGCCGCTTAAGCTGGATCCCCTCTTCGACGTCCCCCAGATCAAGGCTATCGAGTACATTGGTACGATGATTGATCATTCCCGACTCAGCACTTGTCGCGGCAAAGCTAGGCACTTCAATGTGGTAGGGATCGTTCCCGAGAAGAACGGGCTCCTTGGGGCGGATCGGCACCGCATCCAGCGCGGGTAAATTGAGCAGCCTGATGTCTGAGGAAATCCCCTCAGCCAGGGCTCCGGAGTGGAGGGTGCAAAAGGCCAGGTTCTCGGTGCCCTTGCGGAAATACTCGGAAACCGCAGTTGAGCGTGACCGCAGACTCCCGGCATTGATATCCTCGACGTGTTGTTGGCAAAACTGAGTTGCCCGTTGGCCCGAGGTCGAGCACACCGAAAGTTGTAACACCGTGGCAGGCGGCAGCAACTTGCCACCGCCAAATGACGGGGTTGCCGCATTCATCGCCGCTTGCCACACCGGCAACGCCAAATCGCGACTAAACGCACCGGGATAAATTGCCTCGCCATTGCCGGTGAGGAAGCCGGTCCACACCCCGCAGGTGATTCGTTTGTTGTAGCCAAGAAACCAAGCATCGGCGAAGCCGAAGGTCGAGCCGCCCTTGCCCGCGCCGTTGAATGGCTTCTCGATCAAGCCATCGAGCACTCCTTTAGAACTGCCGCGGAACAACGAGCCCGCCATCATGCTGTGAACCTGCCATGCCGTCGCAGGATCGATGACTTGACGCGAGGTCCGCGGCTGGCGCTGACGGCGATAGACCACTCGCCCAGCGGAGTTTTCAATCCGGTCGAGATAGATCAAAGTTTCCGGCCCGGCCATTCCGCCAAGGGGAAAAGAGGTCATCGCGTGGACCGCTTGTTTCATGGAAACTTCCTCAAAGCCGACTGCCAGCCGCGGCAGCAACTCCGCCTTTTGTAACGGTAGCCCGAAGGCAACGCTGGTATCCACCACCCGTTGCAAACCGGTCTGACCGGCGAAACGCACGGTGGCTGCAATTTTGGAGTTTTCCAACGCGGCGCGGGCCGTGATTTTCCCTTCGTAAGTCGGTGCGGAAACTTCCATGCCCCATTCGCCAAGAATCCCTTCCTGGCCGCCGATCATCACGTTGCGGTTATCGATTGGCTCATCCTCGACGATTGTGGCTGGCGTTTGATTGCCGCTCAGGCCAGCGGCGTAAATGAAGGGGAAAAACGCGGTGCCAAGCGGCCGTTTGCCGAGCTCAATGAAATCGTAAGGCACTTGCGCGTAATCCCGGCCACCGACGTGGGCGAGCACCTCGCCCGTGTCATGGTCTAACATCAGCACCGCCCCTTGCAAATACTCCGCGGGTTTGGAGCTGTTTTTATGATAATCTTGGTATTTCGGGTGGTGGTAATCCGGTCGAGCTTCGGCTTTTGCCAAGCTTTCGAGCAGCGCTTTTTGCGCGGCATTTTGCGCTTCGGCGAGGATCGTCGTGTGGATTCTGAATTTACCGGAAGCCAGCCCATCCTCACCTAGAGCACGGCCGACCGCGTCGGCAATCCGCTCATAAAGGTGGGTGGTGCCACGGCGCAAAGGTTGCGGATTGAGCGCCAGCGGCAAAGCTTTGAGGCGAATGAGTTCACTGGCCGAAATCATCGATTCTTCACGCATCCGGCCGAGCACATAGTTGCGACCGTTGCGGTTCACTTCCGGGTTATTCAACGGCGAGCGGCCATTCGGATTCTTGATCAAAGTGACTAGCGACGCGCACTCATCGGTCGTCATCTGCATCGGTTCCTTGCCAAAATAGCCCAAAGATGCCGAACGAATGCCGTAAAACCCGCTGCCAAAATAAATCCGGTTGAGATAAAAATTGAGGATCTCGCGCTTCGAATAATGGTCCTCAATCCGCCGGGCGAGGAAGGCCTCGACCAATTTCCGCTGGATCGTGGTTTCCTTGCGCACCACTGCTTCCTCCTTAAGATTGTAAGCATTGCGTGCGAGTTGCTGGGTGATCGTGCTGGCACCTTGATTGCCGCCCTGAGCATTCAGAATGACCGCCCGCAAGATACCGATGTAATCCACCCCATGGTGGCTGAGAAACCGCGAGTCCTCACCGGCGCGCAATGCTTTGATGAAAATTTCTGGAACTTGCTCGATAGGAATCACGCTGCGATTTTGGACGAAAATCCGGCCAATTTCCTTGCCATTACGATCGAGAATAATGCTGGGCTCTTCGAGATCGTTAATTCGTGCCAGGTCGTAACTTGCGGCGCGCTGGCGGTATTCTCGGGTGTAGCGCTCGATGAAAATCCAGCCCGCAGTGCCCAACAGGATTGCCAAAATGAGGCCCAGCAGGGTGAACTTCAACCAAAAGCTTTTGCGCTTCAAGAAGCTGCTTGTCGTG
Source organism: Akkermansiaceae bacterium (assembly GCA_043782285.1). Classification (GTDB taxonomy): domain Bacteria; phylum Verrucomicrobiota; class Verrucomicrobiia; order Verrucomicrobiales; family Akkermansiaceae; genus Luteolibacter. The sequence continues at coordinate 8,700 of JAYWAR010000377.1, forward strand.
CGGTTCTTCTGATTGGTATTTTGAATGGTAGCCATGCGAGATCCGGATTCATCACTGCCCTTGCGGACATTATTTACGCTGCCGTCAGACTATCTCACCAACGCGCCACCCGCAACCCTTGCGTTGGTGAGCTTGTTGCGTGAGCAAATTGTGCGAGACGGGCCCCTGCCGTTTACCGATTTCATGGCGATGGCTCTTTATCAACCTACACTTGGCTACTACGCCCGAGAAACTCGTCAAATCGGGCGAGCGGGTGATTTTTTCACCAGCGTCAGCGTCGGGCCGCTATTTGGGGAGCTGTTGGCGCGGCGTTTCCTCCGGGAATGGGATGAGTCCGGTACACCTTCACGCTGGAGAATTCTCGAGTGCGGTGCTCACGATGGAACCCTCGCTGGTGACATCCTCACGGCGCTGGCTCGGCTCAATCCGCAGGCATTTACCGCCCTCGAATACGCGATTTCCGAGCCGCTGGCCATCTTGCAAGCTGCTCAACGCCATGCGCTTGCTGCTTATTCAGGGACAACGCGCTTCATCGCCAGCCCCACCGAGTTGCTGGCTGAGCCTTTGCCGGGCGTGGTCTTTGGTAACGAATTGCTCGATGCCCTGCCCTTTCACGTGGTTGAGTGGCGAGCGGGCACTTGGCTCGAATGCCGGGTCACGACCGACTCCGAGGATCAATTCGTCTGGCAAAACCACCCGATCTGCGAGCCGAGCCTGCTTGCCGCACTCGCCCCTCTGGGCACCGACTTTACCGAGGGCTACCGCACCGAAGTTCGCAGCGACTTGCAAAATTTTCTCGAACCTTTGAGCCGCTGTCTGTCGTCTGGGCTGATGCTGTGGCCTGATTACGGCTTTGCCCGCCCTGAATACTACCACCCCGCTCGCACCAAAGGCACCCTGCGCACCTTTTGCCAACACCGCGCAGCGGAAAATCCACTTGCCCGCCCCGGCGAGCTCGACATCACCGCCCACGTCGATTTCACCGCCGTCGCCGAGGTCGCGATCTCGCTCGGCGCTTGCCCCAGCACCTTCGCTTCCCAAGGAGCTTGGCTCACTGCCCAAGCCCACGATTGGCTGCTCGCGCAGGAAGGAAATCACGACTTTGCCGCCCTCCGCCAGTTTCAAACTCTCACTCACCCGGCTCAGCTTGGCGGCAGTTTCCAAGTCCTCGAGCTGGCCTGGAACCGAGCCGGTTGCGAGCTCAGCACCACCGATCGACATCGACTTGCATTGTGAGCTTGCCCCACCGTTAAGACTCGCTAGAGTCACGCCCGTGAGCCGGGATGGCGGAATTGGTAGACGCGCTAGATTTAGGTTCTAGTATCGAAAGGTGTGCAGGTTCGAGTCCTGTTCCCGGCACTTTTTAAAAATTCAGTTTGGGTCGCAACCCGCAGATTGTGAATTTGCAATTCTGGGATTTTGCGAGCCTCGGGCCCAAATGCGCGGAACGTGGCAACCGACTTGCCCTGCATTTCTAACCTTGCTTCGTGGCTTGGTGTGAATCTTTCAATGTCGCCGTGGTTTTAGTTCACACCCACAGGCGGAG
>JAYWAR010000378.1:0-3698 GCA_043782285.1 Akkermansiaceae bacterium
TATGTGGGAAAATCTATTTAGACAGATCAACATCGCGGAAAAGAATATCCATATTCCCGATGGCAATGCACCAGACATCCCAAAGTTTTGCCGAGAATATGAGCAACAAATTCTCGCCGCCGGCGGGATCGACTTGCAAGTGCTCGGCATCGGCACCGACGGTCATATCGGTTTCAACGAACCCTCGTCATCCCTCGCCTCTCGCACCCGCATCAAGACCCTCACTCAACAAACGTGCAGAGATAACGCCCGCTTTTTCGGCAGCGAGGAAAGCGTGCCTCACCATGTCATCACCATGGGCATCGGCACGATTATGGAAGCTCGCGAAAACTTGTTGCTCGCCTTCGGCACTCACAAAGCGCGTGCTGTTGCCGAGGCGGTCGAAGGCCCGATCACTTCGCTCAGTCCGGCCTCGATCCTGCAAATGCATCCTGTGGTCAAAGTCATTCTCGACGAACCTGCAGCCGCCGATTTGAAACGCTCGGAATACTATCGCTGGGTTTACGCGAGCAAACCGGGCTGGCAAGCATTCTAAAAGAATCGTGTGAAAATTGCAAGCAAGAGGCACCAAGCACTGGCTCGACGTGCGCACCAGTTAGCTAGGGGATTTAGTTTGCGGCCCCTTCACCCGTGACAACCTTCGGACGGCGCGGGTGCGTAGCACGGCCTTGCGTCGGCCACAACCAATCCAGAGAATTATGATGGTAAATAGTAACTATAGATTTCGAATCCGCCACCTAATCACGCTAATTCCGGTGATGGTCTGCCTGCTGATATTCCATCAATCGGCTGCGGAAAATGAAGCAATCATCAAAGATTACGGAGTGAAGGAATATGTCCGTTTATCCAAGGATCTACCTCATTCCGAGTCTAACCCGTGGAAGTTGGTATGCACCATGCCCTACAACTGCCAATTCCAACCCTCCATCGAACTCGAAGCACCCGCTGGCCAGGAAATCCGCTACAATTCGTCCAATCCGTTGGTTCTCTTTCTCATTCCCACGGAAACCTTCAAGACTTCTGGAGGGGCACAAACCCATGAGGCGCAAAATTGGGTGAGTGGCGAAGGCGCGATCTATACGATTCCCGCCGGGGTCACGGTGAAGTCTGTGAAGTATCGGGAAACCGGATATAACACAAATTTCGTCGGTTCGTTCGAATGCAACGACAACGACTATAATATTCTTTGGAGAAAAGCAGCACGGACGGCCTACCTTTGCATGAGAGATCATTTCTATGATTGCCCGGACCGCGAGCGAGTTGGATTCTGGGGCGATGGCACGCCGGAGTTAAATCAATGCTTCTATGTTTTCGACACCGCTTCCCATCGTTTGGCCAAGGATTTGGTGCGGCGGAAGCTGGAACCCAAGTTCTATCCCGGACAGCACCTAGAGTTTCTCGGCGATTATGGATTGTGGTTTTACTATCTGCAAACCGGTGATCTGGAATCCATGCGGGCGGTTTACGAGTCAACTAAGCAATTTCTCTTCGAGACCTATCAATTTGGCAATCCCCGGACATGGTTTGATTGGGGCAAGGAAGTGAAGGACACAGCGGTGATTGAAACCTGTTTCTACTACAACTGCCTCGGCACTCTGAAAAAAATGGCACTGGTGACCGGCCATGAATCCGATGTCTCAGCCATCGATCAAAAACTCGAAAGTATCAAGCAAACCTTCGACAAGCAATATTGGAAAGGTGGCTACTACATGTCATCGCAAGTGAAGGAACCGGACGACCGTGCGAATGCCATGGCCGTCAATTCCGGGCTTGCGGATCGCTCGAAGTGGCAGGCGATTTATGATAATGTTCTCACCAAGAAGACTTATGCGAGTTGCTTTTTCGACCGGTGGGTTTTCGAAGCACTCTGCACCATGGGCAAACAAGAGAGTGCCCTGCTGCGAATGCAGACGCGCTACAAAACCATGATCCCATGCAGTTTTACCACGCTATGGGAACATTATGATCGCTGGTGGGCTTCGCGCATTGATGCCTTCGACGACCAATCATCTCTGAATCACGGGTGGAATCCACCTGCAATCATTCTCTCTAAAATCATTGCCGGTGTCGCCCCGCTAGAGCCGGGTTGGCAGACTTATCAAGTTATGCCCAAGGAAGCATTTCTCACGGCAATCAAAGCCACCTTCCCCACGATTAAGGGCAATGTCACGGTGGATCTGAAAAAGTCAGCGTCTCAATATACACTAAATCTAACCTCCCCCGCCGCCACGACGGCCATCGTCGGAATCCCCAAAGGCTCATTTTCAAAACTCGAACGAATCGAAGTGAACCATATCATCATCTGGGACGGCTCTTTCCGCAACGACATGGCTGGTGTCAGTGGGAGTGGCGAGGATGACGACTATGTAAAGTTCAAGGCAGCACCCGGCATCTGGAGTTTTGTCGCCTTCGGCACGCTGCCGCTCGATTCGCCCAAAGCGCCGCCTGCGCTGCCGCCGAATGACAGCGCACTCGATAAGAAATCCTGGACCGCATCGGCCTCGGTGCCTGACGCAACATTTGTCTTCAGTAACAACAAGATCGACATCGATGGCTCCGCCGCTAATGCCATTGACGGCGACCACTGGACTGGCTGGCGCGACATGACAAAAACCCAATATCCGGGGCAGTGGTTTCAAGTGGATATGAAGACTCAACAAATTTTCGATAGAATCGAGGTGGACAATACGTGGGCGCAGTGGGATTCACCCAAGAACTATGAAGTCTTCGTTTCCAACGATGGCATGGAATGGGGACAACCCATCGCCGTCGGCACTGGGATGCCAGGGATCACCTCCATCAGCTTCCCGACCCAGACGGCCCAATACATCCGGATCACCCAGACCGGAACCGACTCCAAATACAATTGGTCAATCTATGAATTCGATGTTTTTCGAGCAAGTGATTAGATTGAAAGATTGCTTCGCGGCACGTCGTTATTGTCCAGAGCTTATCCAATTTCATGAAACCATCTAAAAGAATTCTGATCTACCTAGCCGTCATGGCCGTGATAACTGTCCGCGGAAACGCTGCGGAAAATCAAAAGAACCCGCCGCCGTTGCGCGGCTTCCAGGAAGTGGGCCAAGCTCAGGTCGAACTCAGCGGCGGCTTCTGGGGGCCCCGTCTGGAAACCGCACGCAAGGTCACTATTCCCCACGCTTTGGATGAACTTGAAAAGGACGGGCACGTCACCAACTTCGATAAGGCGGCCGGTAACTATGACGGTCCTTTGAGAGGGCATCACGCATTCGACTCGGATCTATACAAGGTGCTTGAAGGGGCTCTGATTGCCTTGCAACACAGCAGTGACCCGGCGCTTCGCAAGCGCGTGGATGGCATTATTGACCGCATCCTCGCTGCCCAACAAAAGGACGGTTTCCTGATCACTTGGTTCATCATCAACGGCCTCGACAAGCGCTGGGAGGATCTCCAGTTAGAGCATCAGATGTACAATGCTGGTCACTTCTTCGAAATGGCCGGGGAGCATCAACACCTGACTGGCGAGCCAAAGGTGATAGATGCCGCCAAGCGTTTCGCAGATCATATCGACGGAATCTTCGGTCCCAACAAACGTTATGATGTGGACGGCCATGAAGAAGTCGAGCTGGCACTGATCAAACTCTATCGGAACACGGGTGAACGGCGCTATCTCGACCTTGCGAAATTCTTCCTGGATGAACGTGGATATGCTCATGGAA
>JAYWAR010000379.1:0-3695 GCA_043782285.1 Akkermansiaceae bacterium
GTGCGCCAAGGAAATCCTGGCGAAGTATTGATTCCACTCACCTTGCCGAAAGGACGCACCACTCTCACTCTGGAATACCAATGGTAAACATGCGATATAAGATGGCCCTTTTGGCCTATGCCATCACACCGCTCCTTCACGCAGAAGAAGACCTCGGAGCGATGTGGGGAACCGCGGCGGAGGAGGCTAAATACTATCCCATTGTCAACATCCCGATTCCGACTGGAGTGCCGATGCGTCCGGGTGGACTTGAAGTTCTACCAGATGGTCAACTGGCGGTTGGCACCCGTCGGGGAGATATCTATTTCATCAAGGGGGCGTTCGATTCCCCGCCGAAACCAGAGTATCATTTGTTTGCGGGTGGTCAGGACGAGATCTTTTCTCTTTCGTGGAAAAATGGCGCGATGACTGCCACCACTTGGGGCGAAGTCACCCGCATCTCGGATGCCGACGGCGACGGTGTGGCCGATAACTATGATACCCTGACTAACAACTGGGGTTATGCCGAGGGGCATGAATTCGCGTTCGGCTCCAAGCCGGATGCGGAAGGTAACATCTGGGTGGCGCTGGGTTTGAGCGAATCCTATTATTCGCATAACTTATTCCGCGGCTGGGCCGTGAAAGTAACTCCTGACGGCAAGATGATCCCGGTGTGCAGTGGACTGCGTAGTCCCGGCGGCGTAGGTGCAAATGCGCAAGGAGTGATGTTTGCCATCGAGAGCCAAGGGCCGTGGAATGGTTGTTGTTCGCTGAAACATCTGAAGCAAGGTGCATTCCTCGGCCATCCCGCGAGTTATAATTGGTATCCCTTTGCTCCCGGCATGAAGGCACCCGCGCTTGAGCCGAATGATGAATCCCGAATGGCTGTGGAAAAAAAGCGCATTAAAGAATTGGTGCCACCAGCGGTGCGTTTTCCCTATATCAAAATGGGGCGCTCAATTTCGGGCTTCCGGCTCAATCAAACCGGCGGTAAATTCGGCCCATTCGAAAACCAACTTTTCCTTGGCGACTACACACTCAGTATCATGCTGCGCGCCACCACCGAGCAGATCAATGGAGTGTGGCAAGGTGCTTGTTATCCATTCCGCGAGGGGCTGGCGTCAGGCACCATGAATGTGGAGTTTTCTCCCAAAGGGCAACTGATCGCCAGTGGATTTACCACCAATGTCCAATGGCCGGTGCGCGGAACTGAGCCATTTGCCATTCAGCGCATTGACTGGAATGGCATCGTGCCTTTCGAGACTAAAGAGATCAATATCAAGAAGGATGGCTTCCTAATCACCTTCACCAAGCCGGTGGATAAGCAAGTCGCAGCTAACACAGAATCATATAACATCACCACCTACACCCACATCTATCACGGTGGCTACGGCAGTCCCGAAGTGGACCAGACGACCGCCCGTGTCACGGAGGCGATCCCCTCTGCTGATGGGCTTTCGGTGATGGTGCGGCTAGACAAGATCACCGAGGATCACATTCACGATTTCGATTTCTCTAAGATCCTGTCGCAAGACGGTCATCCACTTTTGCATAACAAGGCCTATTATACGGTGAATGAAATTCCAAAAAACTAACTCGATTTTAATCATGTATCCACCACTCCGCCGCTTCATCTGTTCGATCGCACTCATCGTTACCTGCGGCCATGCCCGTGCCGCAGACAGCCCGCAATGGCTGACTTATCCCGGTGGCGAGGGACCGGGTAAAGGTAAACGGATCGTATTAATCACGGCGGATCAAGAATACCGCAGTGAGCAGTCGATGCCGATGATGGCTAAGATTCTCAGCACGCATCATGGCTTTGATTGCACCGTGTTGTTCGGGGTGAATGACAAGGGCGAAGTGGATCCCACCATGATTGTTTACCCCGAGAAGGAGCGGGAACTCAAAGAGCATCACATTCCCGGACTCGAACAACTTGCTTCTGCGGATTTAGTTATCTTCTTCACCCGGCTGCTAACACTCCCCATGAATGAAAGGGAGATGATTGTGAAGTACATCGACTCCGGTAAACCCTTCATCGCGTTGCGCACCGCCAACCACGGCTTCCATGATCCGCTGCCTTACAAAATCAACGGCAAGCAAGTGAACTGGGGCAGCGAAATCCTCGGTGGCGAGTTCATGGGCCATCATGGCCGCTGGCACGCCGACTCCACACGCGGCATGATCGTTCCAGAACAAAAGGATCATCCTATCCTCAAAGGCGTAAGTGATATTTGGGGAAACTCCGATGTATATAGAACCTACAAAGAAGGCACGAGTCTGCCAGCGGGTTGCACCGCTTTAGTTTGGGGCCAGCCGCTGATGGGACGGAAGCACGACGATGCGCCAAACCCAGAACTCGAGCCGCTGCCAGTCGCCTGGTTTAAGAATTGGCAGACCAGCGAAGGGAAATCCGCCCGCGTGTTTCAATCCACCATGGGCAGCGGCACCGACCTGCAATCCGCCGGCCTGCGCCGCCTCATCATCAACGCTGCTTACTGGGGCATGGGCATGGAATCCGCCATCACCGCCAGCCGCAGTGTTGATATCGTTGGTACTTATAAACCGCTGGAAAGCGGCTTTAACTACGAGGAACTCGGCATTAAGCCGCAGCCTGTTTCAGCTTATAAATAGTCTGCTCTAACGTTCATGAGGAAAAACCCTGTTTCCCGATGCTTGTCCGCGTGTGGTGGATTTCTAGCGGCAGTCACCTTACTTGGAATTGCGCCGCGTGCGGTCGGCCAAGTTGGCGGCTTGGACGCTCCCCAGCCGGTCAATCCGTTTTTCAACGGAGTATTTCCTGCCGCCGCGCCGGGGCAACCGACTGGCTGGTCCACTGAGAATGCGTTTCCCAATCTAACATTCATCGACCCGCTATGGTTGACGCCGATTCCCGGCAGCACCAACTTGCTTCTCGTCGGGAAAAACGGCCAGATTTGGCGCTTTCCCAACAGTGCCGCGACGACCCAGGCGCAAGTGGTGAAAGTCCTCGAGCGGGTATCGACGACCCAGTCTTCGGAAGACCAAGGGTTATACAGTCTCGTTTTTCATCCTCAATTCGGCCAGAGCGGCTCGCCAAATGCGAACTACACTTACGTTTGCTATAACTACAAACCGGCGCTCGTCGGCGCAGATGAAAACCATTCGTATTGGCGGGTCTCGCGCTTCACCTGGTTGCCTGTGAGCGGTACGCTCGATCCGAACAGCGAACTCGTTCTCATCAGCCAGTATGACCGCTGCCGTTGGCATAACGGCGGGGCGATGTTTTTCGATAACAGCGGTTTCCTAAACGTCACTTGCGGCGATGGCGGTGATAGCGCCGAAGGTGGCGGACTCACTGGTGCCGATGGCGCACTGAGTCGCACCCAGAGGCTTAACTTCGGGCTGTTCAGCGGTGTTTTCCGGATCGATGTGAACAATGATTTAACGAAATCCCATGCCATTCGCCGCCAGCCATTGAGTCCGGCTAACAAGCCGACAGGTTGGCCGGCCAGCTCGACCCAAGGCTATAGTATTCCTAATGACAATCCGTGGCTCGATGCGGGCGGTTCGATCTTGGAGGAATATGCATCTATCGGACTTCGCAGTCCGCATACTGCGCATTATGATGCAGTGACTGATGAAGTATGGATCGGCGATGTGGGCGAGGGCGCGCGCGAGGAAATGACCCGGCTGCCGCGAGGTGGCAATGCCCAGTGGGGCTACCGGGAAGG
>JAYWAR010000380.1:0-10229 GCA_043782285.1 Akkermansiaceae bacterium
CGGCAAGCTCTTCAAAAACTTCCAGTACCATCGCCTGCATATCAATCGATCTCGGTTCAATTTGCTGCCGTCCAAGCCGGGAAAAAGCCAGTAAATCATCGATGAGTTGTCCCATCCGCTGAGACTCATTGCGAATCGCGCCAAGCATCCGCCGACCATCATCATCAAGCCGCCCAGCTTGTTCTTTAAGAATCAACTGCGAGAAACCATCTACCGCACGGAGTGGAGCCCGCAGATCGTGCGCTACGGAATAAGAAAAGGCATCGAGTTCAGTCACTGCTATCTCCAACCTCGCAGCGCGACTTTCAAGATCGGCGTTGAGCTGGCTGATCTCTTTCTCTGCCGCTTTACGGGCTGTCATGTCACGGACGAAAGCAAAGTTGTATTCCTGCCCTTCAAACTCCAACCAGTTTAGATCCACTTCGATCGGTATGATACGGCCGTCCTTGTGTTTCTGAGTAGTCTCAAAACTCATCCGTTTCCGAGTCCGCAATTCCTGCCAGTGTAAAGGCCACCGTTCCACCGGGAAATCGGGGTCTAAGTCAGTGATTGTCATCGTCAATAGCTCAGCCATCGTGTAACCCAATAAATGGCAAACTGCAGAATTCACTCGTAAAATCCGGGCATCAGGCGCGACCCAAAAAGTTGCCATGGAAGCTTGCCGGACACAAAAATCGCTTAACTCGAGCGCCGCCTCCGCCTGTTTGCGAGCGCTGATCTCCGTGCAAATTGCCATGAATTGAGTGGCTTTTCCGCTCTCATCGAAAAAAGGTACGATCGTCGTGTCCACCCAGTGGCATGAGCCATCCTTGGCCCGATTTTTAAGCTCACCGTGCCAAACTTGGCCGCTCACAATCGTTTGCCACAACTCACCCATCATCGCCGCTGGATGGAAACCCGAATTGACGATCCGATGATTTTGCCCGAGCAATTCTTGCCGCGAATATCTAGAAATAAGGCAAAACTTATCATTAGCGTAAGTAATTGTTCCTTCTGGATCGGTGATGGTAACCAATGCGTGCTCATCAAGAGCTGCCTTAAAATCGATCAAGCTCGCATTGGAGGTTTGCAGTTCATGAGTTCGCTGCGCCACCCGCAACTCGAGCTCGGCATTAAGCAGGAGGTTCTCCTGTTCCGCCTGCTTACGGCTGCTAATTTCTTCGACCATCCCCAGCATCCGGACCGCACGGCCGCCCGCATCATAGTGAAAACGTCCAAGCGCTGATAACCAGTGGCTACTATCGTCCGGCCAAAGCACCCGGAATTCACACTTGAAATCCGTTCGCTGTTCGATGCTTTGCTGGATCTTCGCCTCGACTCGCACGACGTCCTCAGGGTCCAGCCGATTTATAAAATCCGCATAGGTCCGAGAAGGGTTTCCCGCATGGTAGCCAAAGAGAATCTCTTGCTGACGAGTCCACAGAATTTCGCCGGTCAGTAAATCCCAATCCCACGAGCCCATTTGTGCCGCGTCGATCGCCAGCCGCAGCCGTTTTTCACTGTCTTGCAGCTTTTCCTCCGCCTGTTTGCGCCCAGTGATGTCGCGGACCATTCCAAACTGTTCAAGCACTCGACCATCGGTTCCTTTAACTGCCACCCCGCACACCCAAATCCAACCTTGTGTCCCATCATGACGGGAAATTCGGCACTCGAAAGCCCAGTCACCGCTTACCTTCAGGCTTTCCTGAAATACCTGATCCACCCGCATCCGATCCGCTGGGTGTACATGCTGGAGAAACAGCTCGTAGTTCCACTGCTGCTGAATTTCCGAATAACCGAAAATCTGATCATGTTTGAGCGAACGACTGGCTCTTCGCGTGACCGGATCGAAAAACCACTCGCCAATCCCCGCGGCATCCAGTGCCATCTCCAGCCGCTGACGGCTGTGCGCCAAGGCATCGGCAGTGTCTTGACGTGCTGCCGTCTCACGGTTGAGCCGCAGCAAGCCTAAGCCAAGAAAAAGTAGGCTCAGGCCAGTGCCAAGTGGTAGCATCGCAATCGTTTGTTCAGTGATTGCCTTCGAGCGTGCGACACGCTCCTTGAGCAAGCGTTGTTGTTCGGCCTCCATCACACGCAACTGCTGCCGAATTTCAGCCATCGCCTGCTCACCGGTCCCACTGGCGATTCGCGCCGCTGCCTCGTTAAACCCTACTCGCCGTCGCTGCTCGATGATTTGATCGACATTTTGCCATCTTGCATCCATTGAATTTTCTAAAATCACGAATCCTTGCTGCAAATCCAAATTGTCAGCACTTAGCTCCCGCACTTGCCGCAGGGCTTGCGCGGCCGCCGCTTCCGTGATTGCCAAAAAATGCTCATTGCCGGTGATCAAAAACCCACACAGACTACTTTGGTTTTCGTTTATAGAATTCCGCAGAAAATAGATTTTAGTGAGGGTTTCATGGGTTTTTTCGACCAAATTCGCCGCATCCACCAGATTTTTAGTGCTCCGCAATGAGGAGGCCGTGACCACCACCAGTAATGCCAGGCCTGATGCAAACCCCGTGCTAACCCAACGCTCAATCAACCACGGCCTGCCAACCTCGCTCCAAGCAAAAGCGAGCAACACAAAACCCAATAAAATGAACAACAACGCACTGAGGATCGCCATCCCAGTGAAAGTCCACCACTGGTAACCCAGCGTGAATCCGGTAATGTATCCGAGCATGGCAAACAACCCGATCACTACCACCAGCATTCCTAACCATCTAATAATCAAGGGTCTAAACACGCTTGCGCGGGATGAAATCGTCAACCACAGCCCACCTGCCATCAACACAAAACACAGCGCGGCATTCGGTGACATTCGCCCAGGATGCGAAGTATTGGTCAAAGAACTGGAATCGCGAACCAGCAACTCATCGATGCAGAAATTCCAGCCGGACGCGTATTCCAATAAAGTGAGCGAGGCGATTCCACCGACCAAAATTAAGCAGCTACGCATAATCCAAGCATGTTGACCGCTCAACATTTGCCGCATGGATATCACCGCACCACAAAGGATAAAACACAAAGCCGCGTTTGCCTTCATCATTGCCGCTCCCGGCACACTACCGATCAGGAACGGAAAACTGAGCAGCCAGCGGATGAATACCAGCATTCCGACTGACAGCGTGACCGCTCCGCCCCAGCAGGCGAACTTATCCAGCGCGCCCCTTGCGGAAACGGTAGCTTCGACATTTTCACTGTAAATCACGGTTTTAGCATACTATGCAAACTTGCGGCAGCGCCAATACAAATTTTGATTCTCGCGCGCGATTGCAGGGCATTTAATGTGAGATATCATTGAATTGGAACAGCATGAAGGATGAGATCGACAGTCTTGGTGAGGTAGTCGCCACTTTGATCGGCGATGACGCGGATGGCGTCCTGCTTGTTGTGGAGCGAATCAACGGTTAGCAGGCCATTTTCCCGTCTGACTTCAGAATCAACTCACAAAACTCGGGTTTGGCTCAATCCCCCGGGCCTTGCGCAACACGTATTTCCAAGACTTCGGAAGCTGTGGTTCCCTCACCATCGATGGCAGTGGATTTCATTTTCACAAAGCTGATTGAGCATTTTTGTACGTATCTGTTCAGCACCATCTTGAAATCAACCACCCAAAGAACTCTTGAAATTCAACCCAAATGCCTTAGATAATAACTCTCCGCAAACTCGTCTCGGCAGCACTTGGATTTTTGCTTGTTCATCTCAGCGGTGCCAGCTCATCCCAACCTGTGTTGGCTCAAATTTTTGTCAAAACCTGCTCAAATACCGTCAACGTGTCATCCAAATCTGCCTCGGTGTGGGCGAGCGAAATGAAGCCAGTTTCGTACGGGCTCGGCGCGAGATAGATCCCTTGAGCAAGACAGCCCCAAAAGAATTTTTTGAAAAACTCCAAATCTTGCTTCATCACATCTTCGACGTTGAGGATCTCGCGGTCGGTGAAAAATAAGCAAAACATCGAGCCGACCCGGTTGAAACGATGAGGCACGCCTTTTGCCATCAGAAGTTGCCGCAAGCCCTTTTCAAAATGGGCACCGAGTTGTTCCAAGCGTGCGAAGCCTGAACGATTTTGAAGCTCACGAAGTTGAGCCAGACCCGCCGCCATCGCCAGCGGATTGCCACTGAGTGTTCCCGCTTGGTAGACTGGACCGATCGGGGCCAGCATCTCCATCACCTCCGCCCGCCCACCAAAAGCGCCAACCGGCAAACCACCGCCAATCACCTTACCAAAACAACTTAGATCCGGCGTGAGATTTTCAAGCCCTTGAACCCCAGCGGGGCCTAGCCGAAAACCGGTCATCACTTCATCAAAAATCAACAAGGCCCCGTATTTTCGCGCGATGGTCGTCAGCAGCGCGAGGTAACCCGCTTGCGGTAAAACCAGTCCCGCATTCGCCGGATAAGACTCGACGATGATCGCCGCAATTTCCTCACCTCGCGCCGCGAACAAAGCCTCCAAGGCTGCAGGATCATTGTAGGGCAGGACCAAGGTTTTCTCAGCAAATGCCTTGGGCACCCCCGCCGAATCAGGCTCGCCGTGGGTCAGCGCCCCCGAGCCCGCCGCCACCAGCAACGAATCGCTATGGCCATGATAACAGCCGTTAAATTTTACAATGCAGTCACGCCGAGTAAAACCTCGTGCCAGGCGGATCGCAGACATCGTCGCCTCTGTCCCAGACGAACACATCCGAACTTTTTGCACCGAAGGCACCCAGTCACAGATCGTGCGGGCCATCTCCACCTCAAAAAGATTTGGAATCCCGAAGGAAATCCCACTTTTCGCTACCTCGTGGATCGTATTGGTGATGACAGTCGGTGCGTGCCCGAGAATATTCGGTCCCCATGAGCCGATGTAGTCGATGTAGTGTTTACCGTCGATATCCTCGATCCGGCTGCCCTTGGCGCGCCGAACAAAAAAAGGCTCGCCTCCCACGTTGCGGAAGGCCCGGACTGGCGAATTCACACCACCCGGAATCAGCTCTTTGGCAACGGCAAACATTTTCTGGGACAGCGGACCTTGCAAATTCATGACCGAACCATGACCGAGAAATCGGCTAGGGCCAATCGCGAAGCGCTGAATTTTGGTGAATAATTTGAAATCTGGCAGTCGCCACCCAACTCTCGACTGTCACATTGACGAATTGGTGCTTTATTAGAAAATGATTCCTCATTGCCCTGATACCATGACTGCCGTAGTCGATTTATTCATGGAAATGTCACCCGCCAAACTCGAACGGCTTGGCGACATCTACGGCCCAGGAATCGCGTTTCACGATCCGATCCACGAAGCCCGAGGTCTCGCCCAGTTGCGTGAAGTCCTGTCCAAATGGTTTCAAAAAATGCCGAAAATTTCGTTTGAAATTCTAGATGCTCATGGTGACGAACGGACCGGCTTCCTGTTGTGGACCATGAACTATCTGCAAGACGGCAGTGAGCAGCTGATTCAAGGCATGAGCCATTTCCGCTTTGCGCAAGATGGCCGGATTTGTGAACAGCGAGACCAGTGGGACCCGTCGTTTGTGCTCTATGGCGAGCATCCCGTTTGCGGCTGGCTGATGCGCAAAATCAAAGACCGAGCGCAACTCATCCCTTAAAAACTCGACACGTGCCTCCCTCGCACAAAATCACCTCCTGACCAACACCCGGCGCGTAAATCGCTCGCGGCAAATACCTCATCCGCAGTTTTTCGCCAACCGACTCCGCCAGCGACTCCGGCACTTGAAATTTCATCACCCCACGAGCCTGCAAATCCAATGCAGCTAACAGCAACGGAGCCGCGAACGCTTGAGTTTCGAGCACCCGCGAACCCGCACGCAACAAAGCCTCTGCCCGTGTCGCATACTCCGGTAAATCGAGTTGCACCGCCAGTTTGAGTAAATTTTCGGCAGCCAAGTGATTTGGCGAAGGCTCCGCTCCATCGTAGTCCTCGCGAATCACCATCAGCGTTTCACCCGCCAATTCCGCACGCATCACATAGCCCGTTTGCGCGTCATCCCAAAAATCCGCATCCAACTTCTGCTGCAACAATCGCGCCCAGTCGAGCCAGCCCGCACTCGGCACAAGCACATCCAACTCAAGCAGACCAGAAATCAGAAATACGTAATCCGCCGGAAATCCAAGAACCCTGCCCCGCTCGCCACGAAAACTCCGAAACAAATTCTCACCATCCCACAAGTGGTTTTTCAAAAACCCCGCCGCTTGACTGGCCGCCAATGCCAAATCTGGCCGCTCCAGAACTCGCGCCCCACGCGCCAATGCCCCGATCACCAGGCCGTTCCAGGCCGTCACGATCTTGTCATCGCGGTGCGGCAGTGGCCGCTTGCCGCGCGCCGCCCACAAAGTTGCTCGGCAAACCTCAAGCCGTTCAACGATCTCCACTTCTGAGCAGTCAAAGATCACTGCCAACGCTTCATCTTTCAGCGCTCGAAACAGGGTGTTTTGATTTTCCAAGTCCCCGTGCGGATCACTTTCTGGCCGCGCATTGCCAGCAGCCTCGACCCCGTAGGCCGCCGCAAAAATCGCAGCGTCACGCGGCATTAAACACGCCGAAATTTCCGCTGCCTCCCAAGTCCAAAACGCCCCCTCACGTTTTTCTGTAGCTTCCGGGGTCGGCAAACTATCCGCATCCTCGGCCGCATGAAAACCACCCCCCGTATCTCGTAAAGTCTCTAGCAAATAACGGAAAATCCCCTCCGCCACCTCGCGCAAGTCACGATCCCCCGAAATTTGCCAACCGTCCAAGTAGGCCATTGCCAATTGCGCCTGATCGTAAAGCATTTTTTCATAGTGCGGCACATGCCAATAGCGGTCCACCGAGTAGCGGTGAAAGCCGCCACCCAAATGATCGTGCATCCCACCCGCCGCCATCGCCCGCAGCGTCTGTGCGCTCATCTGCCAAGCCATTTCTCCCTCGTCGCAATCCCGGCCGAAGCGCTCGCTCAACTGCATCAAAGTTCGGACAATCACCGGTCGCGGAAATTTTGGGGAACCCCCAAAGCCACCCCACTCCGAATCAAACAAGGAATCACAACGATCCAAGTAATCACCAAAAACCTTGGCCTCAGGCAAGCCGCGTAGCGTCACCACTGCAATAGCTTCTCGTTGTAAGTGCTGCAACGCCTGCGCCGCGTTCGACTCCATTTTCTGCCGGTCATCCCGCCACAAACGCCCTAACTCATGACAAATCCGCGTAAATCCAGCTCGTCCCTGCCGGTCTTCCGGTGGAAAATACGTACCACCCACCACCGGCTTGCCCTCAGCTGTCAACCAGACACTCATCGGCCAGCCGCCCTGCCCCGTCGTCGCCTGAATAAACGCCATGTAAGTCGCATCAATGTCAGGACGCTCTTCGCGGTCCACCTTCACATTGATGAAATGATGGTTCATCACCTTCGCCACCTGCTCATTTTCAAAACTCTCTCGCTCCATCACATGGCACCAGTGGCACGTCGAATAACCTACGGACAGAAATACCAACTTATCCTCCGCCTTCGCCTGCGCAAATGCCAACTCCCCCCAAGCCTGCCAATTCACCGGATTGTGCGCGTGCTGCAACAAATACGGCGAGGTTTCGTCAATTAAAGCATTCGGCATCTTGCCAGACTCTATCGCGCTGCCTGAACTTGTCCAATCCTCCCGGAAGTAGAATTGATGGAATTTTAAAATCTCGTAAATCGAACCAACAACCACGAAAACAAGCCGCCGAGTTGCCATTTTTCGACCCGCGAATCTCAACCTACTAGCGACTCTGTAGCCATGAATTTTGACATCATCCTCCTCGGCGGCGGAACCGCAGGCAGTACTGCCGCTCTCGGATTGGCTCGTGCCGGACGCCATGTCGCTCTCATTGAGGCCAACGCGAAACCTCGTTGGCGCGTCGGCGAAACTCTCAGTGCTGAAGCTCGCCCACATCTTCAAGCGCTCGGCATCTGGGAAACTCACCTGAAATCTGGACATCTTGCGAGCCACGGCACGGTTTCGGCCTGGGGCTGGGATGCCCTGGTCGATCAAGACCACATCCACAGCCCTCACGGCCACGCTTGGCAGCTCGATCGGCCAGCCTTCGAAGCGATGCTCCTGCGTGCTGCCTGCGATGCTGGCGTCACATTGCTGAGTGGCCACCCAGCTCAGATTTTAACGGGTCCGGCCAATTCTAGCGACGGTCAATGGCACCTCCAAGCCGGCGGCCATCGACTCACCGCCGCGTGGCTGATTGATGCCAGCGGTCGCCGTGCCGCTGTTGCAAGGCACCTTGGCATTCGTCGCCAAATGCTCGACCGCCTCGTTGCCGTTCATCGCGTCATCCCGACCTCGCTCAGCGACCGCGACAGCCGCACCTATCTTGAAGCGGTTGCCGATGGTTGGTGGTATAGCTCTTTGCTTCCTGGCAGAAAGCGTCTGATTTCTTTTCAGACCGATGCGTCACTGCTCACACCCGATCAGACTTGGCGTTCGCCCACTGAGTTTGCACTTCGGTTTCGTAAAGCCTGCCAGCTTACCGCCCAGTTTGAAAAATTTCAGCTTCCTTTCGATCACCCTCCGGCACTCACCTCCGCTCACTCCGGAAGGATCGAACAATTCAGCGGCCCCGGCTGGCTCGCGATTGGTGATGCGGCGATGTCCTTCGATCCCGTAACCGGTCACGGCTTGCTTAAAGCCATCCAATCTTCACGACTGGCCACCCATACCCTTCTCAGTGCCACTCCTGAAGCATTGCACGCCTTTGAGACTTGGAATGAGCAAGTCTGGCAGCAGTTCTGCAAAGAACATCACAACTGCTATGCCATGGAAACCCGCTGGCCGACCGCTCCTTTCTGGCAGCGGCGGCTTGCAGCGTTCTAACTGCCATGCCCGTTAATGGCCTTGGCGCGCGGTGGCTTTGAGGCGAAGGGCGTTGAGTGCAATGAAACCCGTCGCATCATCTTGATTGTAGGCTTCTTCTTGGCCACCTTCCATGGTCGCAACTGCTTCGGAGTACATGCTGAAAGGCGAGCGACGGCCAGCTTGCATGACATTACCTTTGTAAAGCTTCATCCGGACTTCACCGGTCACGGTTTTTTGCGTCTCCGTAACCAGGGCTTGAATCGCGATGCGCTCAGGAGCGAACCAGAAACCATTATAAACGAGCTGCGCGTATTTGGGGATGAGGCTGTCACGAATGTGCATCGACTCGCGATCCACGACTAGGGTCTCAAGGTCGCGATGAGCGGCGAGTAAGATAGTGCCACCGGGAGTTTCGTAAATCCCACGAGATTTCATCCCAACAAAGCGGTTTTCCACGATGTCAATACGACCGATGCCGTTGCGGCCACCAAGAAGATTGAGGACTCGCATCACCCCGTAAGGACTGAACAACGCGTAACCGTCTTGTTGGCCGGTAGCTTTGACGTCGCCGAGCTCACGCAGAAGTGCGTCAAGATCGGCATGGCGAAGGCCGATTGCATTGCCTTTTTCAAAAAGGATCTCGATGTATTCAGCCTGGTCAGGGGCGTCTTCCGGTGAAACCGAGAGCACATACATGTCAGTGTCTGCCGGGGTGGTGGCGTCGTACCACGGATCCTCCATCGCTCCAGCCTCGAAGGAAATGTGCAACAAATTGCGGTCCATCGAATACGGCTTTTTCATCGATGCTTTGATCGGAATTTGATTAGCCTCAGCGTAAGCGATCATTTCGCTACGGCCGGGAAATTCCTTGCGGAATTCGGCGTCACGCCACGGCGCGATGCACTTGAGCTTAGGCGCGAGCGCGGCAGCCGAGAGCTCAAAACGAACCTGATCATTGCCCTTGCCGGTGGCTCCGTGAGCAATCGCGTCAGCCCCTTCAGCAAGAGCAATCTCAACCATGTCCCTAGTGATGCAGGGGCGCGCGATGGACGTACCGAGCAAGTAACGGCCTTCGTAAATCGCGCCTGCTTGAATCATCGGGAAAATGTAGTTGGCCGCAAAATCTTCTTTAAGATCGCCGATAAAGCACTTGGAAGCACCGGTGCTAAGAGCTTTAGCCTCAAGACCATCAAGTTCATCGCCTTGGCCGACATCCGCACAATAGGCGATGATTTCAGCGTTGTATTTAGCCTTGAGCCAGAGAAGAAGGACGGAGGTGTCAAGACCACCGGAGTAAGCGACGACGATTTTCATGAGGCCGGCAAGCAAGCATGAAGCAACCGCGAGGTAAAAGCCGAAATGCCTAAATCTGCGGATTTCACAGGATCATGCCATCCAGAAATCCCGAGATTCGAGGCCGG
>JAYWAR010000381.1:0-3680 GCA_043782285.1 Akkermansiaceae bacterium
GAAACGCTTCATAAAACACTCCGAAAAATGGTGACAAGTCCACAACGGCTTTGAGTCCTCGAAGCGTGCCGTAGTGAGCGAGGTGCTTGGTTTCGAGGGGTATCTTTGCACGCTCTACCCCTCGTGAAAAAAGGGTGGCGTCGAGAAATTTAATGGTCTTGTCTGTCGACATTCCCGGAAGGAATGCGATTTAGGTGCTACGCATTAGTAGACTATGAAAAAAGTGTAGCTTCAATTTAATAAATTTCCTCTCAAGGATTTAGGTTACAAGTCTTCAAGTCAATACTTTTCCGAACCAAGAGTATCTTGACTTGCACACTATCTAAAACTTATTTATTAGGAGAGAAAATTAGATAATAACACTTTAAAAAATAACTCTAAATAATGAAAGTATCAATTATTATTGTGACTCGTAACCGAGCTAATATGTTGAATAAAACGTTATTAGCTTTTGATGATTTAAAAATTCCTCATGGTTTGATTGTAGAACTTCTTATTGTGGATAACGGATCAACAGATAATACTGCTAAAGTGGTAAAATCACATGTTTTTAAACTATTTGATGTCAAATATTTTTTTGAGGCAAAGCTCGGTAAGAGCAATGGTTTGAACCATGGTTTGGCTCAATGTACAGGTAATATAATTCTATTCACTGATGATGATGTTCGTCCTCCTATAAACTGGATTGATGATATGTGCGATCCAATTGTTAGTAAAAATGCTTTGGTAGTAGCGGGAGGTATAAAAATTGCTCCTAATCTTATTAGGCCATGGATGACTGCAATGCATCGTTGTTGGTTAGCTTCCACTGAATGGTTGACACCGGGTTTTCCCGAGAGTTTAGTTGGTGCTAATATGGCTATATCTAGTAAAGTTTTAAAGACTGTGAGCGGATTTGATCCAGAATTGGGAGGGGGGGGGCTTGGTTTTTGCGAAGATGTTCTTTTTGCGTCACAATTGATGGCAGCGGGATATCAGTTTGTAGATCGATTAAATGTTTGTATTGAACATCATTTTGATACTTATCGTTTAACAAGGTGTTGCTGGCTTAAATCTGCGAAGAGACGCGGTAGATCGCATGCTTATCTTGGTCACCATTGGAATCATTGGCGTTGTCGATGGGGGTGGTCACGACAATTAGTGGCTCAGAGTAAACTTATTGCATGGCGTTTAAAGCATTCACATGAAATTCAAATAGAGGGGTGTCATGAAGAGGAGTTAAATTTAGTTTATCAAAATTCTTTGATAAAATCTCATTTTAAAATAAGTAAGACTCCTCATAAATATAATATAAATACTACGGTTTGAGATGGACCCAAAAAATCAGGCCAGTGACTAAGTAATTATTGTGGTATGTTGGAGTGGCATTTGAGCCGAACCGAACGTACATACAAAATGAAAGGTAAACACAAAAGATAAGACTCATGTCGAGCTCGAAGTATGTCAAAACGATCCTGTAGATCGCTAAGGAATTTGTCATCCTCCAGGTGTAAGTTTTCGAGCTGAAAAAGACGATGGTTCAGGCAGCGGCAAGAGTTTTCGGTCTCAGTGCTGGCAGGACCGAAGTCGATGACTTCGAACAAAAATGTGCCTAGCTCCACGCTAGAATCGGCAAGTAGCCTGTCGAATTGGACTGTTTGGCCAAAAAGTCCAAACAATTCAATTTGTGAGGGATTGAGATGATCCTAAAAACCTGGTTATCAATTAGATTGAAATTGAATTGCTCGTTGAATTTTTAGCGAGTTTTTGTTACGTTGACTAATTAAAACAATAGTCGTTTTCAGTTACTTATCAATAAGTGTTAGATTTACTAAAAAATACTTCAAGTTTGACAAATTTTTAGTCACATAATTTCATGTTTAATGCGAATAATTTTCATGGGATATTTTTTGATAAAAATATAGTAAAAAATTGCTAATTTATGCTAATAAATTAACTTTGCTAAGTACTGTGATGATCGGTGTAGGAAAGTTCATTTTTTTCGAAATTTCAGACACGGTTTAACATGGCTAGAGCTTGTTTGATAAAGTATTCGATATAGAGCACATACTGGAGCCAAGGGATGAAGCGAGTGGTGCGGTGAGTGTTTTTTTGATGGCTTGGCTGATGAAATTGCTGGCGGGTAAGAGCCATTTCCCCGCTCGGTTCTTGCGGTTTTTCTTGGGTCCGTTGGTTTTTTCCTTAATTTTGTCCTTGAGTCTTTCGCGTCTAATTATCATTTACATAAGCATGAAAAAGTTGTGTGTGAGGCATTTAAATGTAGCATGATGCTACTTTTTGGTTGCTGAGATAGCTCAAGATTTTAGCTCCTCCGTTTTACTCCTAAGTTGGTAAAATACTTTTTAATATCCCAGCAATTTTTGTATATAATAACGAGTCGGTACGCGAATATTTCTAATTTATTTATGATAAAAGTATAGTTATTGCTATCACGTGGATCTGGTGCGTCAGGCTAAACCCGATTTTTCTCGTGATCTGAATTTGTCGGGTGATCATCATGTTAATAAGTGTCTAACATGTAGCTAATCCGGCACCGAAAGGAGTCATCCCCAAGACGAATCCAGAGGCGGCGAACACGCGAGCTGTAATTTAATAAGTGAATTAGTTTCGGTTTCGCGACACAAAGTGGATGCTGCCAATTTTCCGGATGTGCTTAAGCCTGCTACCGCCAGTGAAACGACACTTGAGTGCAGCTGGCGGGCCTTTCGGGGTGAATAGGGACAGCGGCGCGGGGAGAGAAAATCCGAGGAAGCTGAGATACCCGGTGGTCAGAGGCAAAGTTGGCGTGGTCCATCGCCGCCGCTGCCCGGAAGTCGGATGGCCCTATCGTAGTGGAGAGCGGACTAACAAGCCCTGAGCGAAAGGAGCTGACTGTAAGAGCGCAACCCTTGAAACGAAGTGTAACTGTTTGACCCACAGGTCCATTACGGGATCACCGACAGAAACTTTCTATACTGCTGCGCATCAAGATTTGTGATTTGGGAAGAACTGGAAATTCAATGCTAACAAGCTTTTGAGTCCGGGTTTTAGTCGGCCTTCGAAATCGTCAAGGCATTGGTCGATGGCAGTGCGGAAGCCGCTGAAATCCTTGTGGTATTTGTTCGTCAGGCACTTCTTTTTTGTGAGCTTCCACACCCGTTCGATCAGATTGAGATTGGGGCTGTAGGACGGCAGGAAAAGCAGTTCAATATTCAGTTTGGCGGCGTGCGCCTTGACCGCGTTGCAGTGCTGGTAACGGGCGTTATCCATGACGAGGCTGATTGGAATGATCGGATACTTTTCTTTCACCAGATCGAGCAATCTCACAATGGTTAGGGCGTTGATATTCTCGGTAGTGCGGATGCTGGTGAACTCTTGGTTATGACTGTCGATGGCACCGAGGATATTGTATCGCTGTCTGCCGGGTGAGGTTTTAAGGAAGATTCTTTGAAAGC
Organism: Akkermansiaceae bacterium; assembly: GCA_043782285.1. Lineage (GTDB taxonomy): Bacteria > Verrucomicrobiota > Verrucomicrobiia > Verrucomicrobiales > Akkermansiaceae > Luteolibacter. Next base: position 3,435 of record JAYWAR010000381.1, read on the forward strand.
ACCAGATGAGGCCCAGGAAGGCTCCAAGCACGAAATGAGCGGCATCCACGAAGAGCACTTTGCGCGCTCCAAGTCTTGCTTCTTCAAGCCTTGGAAGCATTTCGCGAGTGTAAAAGTCGAATTGGAGCTGATGGTCGCACTTGCCGGGAACGGGTGCGGTTTTGCGGAGTTTGAGACCGAGGCTCTTCATGAAACGCCGCGACTGACTTTCGCTCAGGCGGATGCCGGTGAGCTTGTGGATGCGCT
>JAYWAR010000382.1:0-3670 GCA_043782285.1 Akkermansiaceae bacterium
ACCGGATCACCGGCGGCACGGCGAACAGCAGTCTCGGTGCGCCAACGACCATTGCTAACGGCACCATCTCGCTCGGCGCGGGTGGCACCGGCGGCACCCTGGCCTACGACGGCTCGGGGGAAACCACCGACCGCGTCATCAAGCTGGCTGGAACGACCGGCAGCGCAACGATCCTCCAGTCGGGAACGAGTGCCGGTTTCCCCACCACTCGCGGCGAGAGTGGGCTTTTGAAATTCACCTGCGACATCTCCAGCCCCGGCACCGCCGGGGTGGATAACCGCAAGACCCTCATCTTGACCCAAGTCAACTCAGCGGCCACCGGCACCAACCCGGGCCGTGGCGAAATCAGCGGCAGCATCGGTGATAGCGTGCTCGGCACCGCCGGCCAACTGGCCACCAGCGTCACCAAGTCGGGGTTCAGCTCATGGACTCTATCAGGCGAAAATACCTACAGCGGTGCCACCAAAGTGCAGGCTGGCACACTCGCATTTTCCCGGTCCAATTCATTGGGCAGCGGCCCATTGGACATCACAACCGGCGCTAAAGTGCAGCTCGATTTCATCGGCACCCGGCAGATTTCTGCGCTGACATACGACGCGGGTGCGGCTAAGCCAAATGGCAGTTATGGCTCCTCCAGTTCGCTTGCTACGTTCAAGGATGACAGCCGCTTTTCCGGCCTTGGCACGGTGACCGTCGGGACCATCGCCGGCGCGACCACCACCACTCTCGCGCGGACCACTGGCAGCGGCCCATCTAACGGTGGGGAAGCTCTCACTTTCACCGCCACCGTGGCGGGTGCTTCGCCAACCGGCAATGTGATGTTCTATGACGGACTGACACTCATCGGCACCAGTGCGCTGAATGGTTCCTTCCAAGCAACTGTCACCACCAGTAGTCTAACCGCAGCGGTCCATGTCATCTCGGCCTTATATGTCGGCAGCCCAGGAAATGCTCCTAGCTCCGGCAACCTCACCCAGACCGTGGTGGAAACCCGCACGCTCGCGACCACCACCAGCCTAGCCCTAACAAGCGGCAGCAACCCATCCGCCTATGGTGCGGCGGTTACTTTCACCGCCACCGTGGCGGGTAGCAGCCCCGCTGGCAGCGTGGTTTTCTATAACGGCGCAAGCCCGCTTGGCACGGTCACTCTCAATGGTGCCGGCCTCGCATCATTAACAACTAACAACCTCGCAGTCGGCTGGCGGCCGATCACCGTCCGTTATTTGGGCGACGTCACCCACCTTCCGAGCGCCACGGCTGCGGCATTGTTTCAAACCGTCAATCCTCCTACGGGAAATGGTAAACTGAAGGTCTTCATTCTATCAGGCCAGTCGAACATGGTCGGAAAAGGCCAAGTCGAATTTGGCCGCGACCCGAACAATTCAGCCACCACCAACATGGTCGGCGGACTCGGCAGCTTGCGCAATATGCTCAACCGAAATCCTAACAAGTATAACTACCTCGCGGACCCTGCAAATCCCACCGCCCAAGGCAACCCAGGTTTCATGAAACGCAGCGACGTGTGGGTGAACTACTTCGGTGAACCTGCCGTGCCGCGCAAAGGCATCCTTGATACCGACTTCGGCAACACCGGCGGGCAGGGACTCATCGGACCCGAGTATGGCTTCGGTCTAGTGGCTGGCAGTCAGTTAGGCGACCAAGTGTTATTGATCAAAGTGGCATGGGGTGGCAAATCGCTACTAGTGGACTTCCGTCCACCCGGTGCCGTCAGCAAGCGCGGCGGAGTGGTGGGACCGTATTACACTCAGATGATCGACCGAGTGCATTATGTGCTCAACAATCTCGCCACTGAGTTTCCGGCCTACACGGGCGACGGCTACGAGATTGTCGGCTTCGGTTGGCACCAAGGGTGGAATGATCAGGGGCAGGCGACTTCAGTGTATGAAGACAATCTGGTCGATCTCATCAAGGACGTCCGCACCGAGTTCGCGGTGCCGAATCTGCCGGTCTCTATCGCCATCACCGGCATGGCCAACAGTGCGTGTCAGACGATCTTGCAGGCGCAGTTGAATGTCGGAAATCCCGCGCTGCACCCTGAGTTTACCGGCACCGTGGCCTCAGTGGATACGCGCCCCTTTGACTATGGAGTTCTACTGGGCACCAGCAACGAGGGCGTTCACTGGAACTGGAATGGCGAGAGTTATTTCAACATCGGCGAAAGCATGGGCCAAGCGATGTTGTCGATGTTAGCAAGCCCGGCGAAACAGATCCTAACCTTTGATTTCCCCGCCCTGCCTGCGACGACCCTCACGGGAACTAACATCAGCGTCACCGTTCCCTCTGGCACCAATGTCACAGCCCTCGCGCCGACTTATACCTTGTCGCCTCTAGCCACCGCTTCCCCAGCTTCCGGCACTGCTAGAAACTTCACCACACCCCAAACTTACACCGTCACCGCGCAAGATCTAACCACCCAAGTCTATACCGTGACGGTGACCCTCGCCGCATCACCCTACAGCACTTGGGCTAGCAACCCCGCGCAGGGACTCACCGCTGGCGTGAACGACGCTGCCCTGGCGGATCCCGATGGCGATGGTCTATCCAATCTGCTGGAGTTCACTCTCGGCGGTGCGCCGATGGTTTCATCACAAGCGATTCTGCCAGCACTTACTAAACCCGCAGGGAGTTGGTTGTTTGAATATGAACGCAGCGATGCGGCACAACCCTCCACCACTCAGGTCGTGGAATACGGCAGTGATCTAACTGGCTGGACGCCGGTGACCATTCCGACGACCAGCGCAGGCATCGTAACCATCACTCCCGGCAGCCCATCTGACCATGTGGTTGTCACCCTTCCCGTTGGCGGAAGTCAGCAGTTTGTCCGGCTCAAAGTGAGCCAATAACCGATCTACGTTACGATGACTAAAAACCTAATTTCCACTCGCATCGCGCTAGCACTCTTGCTGGCCTGCTCATCGTTCGCATTCGCCGCTGTGCCCGACCTCACTGGGGCAGGGGTGATCGCTGCTTTAAAAAGCGATCCCAACTATAGCAACCGTCCCTACAGTGAGACCTACAATCTTGGCCCCACCGGGCTGCGCGGCTGGATCTACATCGACGGCAACAACGCAGGCGATTACGGGCTGATCACCGCGCCGAGTCGGCAAATTTTAGTCACCGTCGCCAGCACTCCGGCCAGTGCGGTGCTAGCAGTGGATGACGTGATCCTCGGCACCATCGCGGCTAACAGTGGAGTCGTGCCAGCTTTCACCAGTGATTGCCGGAAAGCCTTGGGCGTGGCGATCGGCGATGCCGAAAAAACCGGTGCTGGCACCCTCCGAATCAGCCGTTGGCGCGCAGGTGTCATTTCCGATGTGAACATTCCCATGACCATCATGGGCGATTACACCGCCACCTCTCCTTACACTTGTCCGAAGTCAGCGTTGGTCCTCGCCAATGCCCGCATCAAACTCGTCAGTCAGCTCAAGGCCGACTCTAACTTTCTGAGCTACGGCTACGGCGGCGCGATCAACGGACTGGCGCTGTTAGCGAGTGTGGCCCCTGGAGACGCGGATTACGCCATCGTCCAGACGCGTTTGAAAACCTTTGCTGATGCGCTGGCAGCTAATACTTTGCAGCCATGGGGCCAAGAGATGTGGACTTGGTCCTATATGAATATTTTCCTAAGTGAATATTACCTGCGCAGCGT
>JAYWAR010000383.1:0-3668 GCA_043782285.1 Akkermansiaceae bacterium
GGCATTTGGGTGAAAATGCCGGCACCATCGCCAGTGGCAGGATCTGAGCCACTTGCGCCGCGATGGTCCATTTGGTTGTTCATGGTGAGCGTTTTCACAATAATATCGTGAGAACGTTTGCCCTTGAGATGAGCGATAAAACCGACGCCGCAGGCATCTTTTTCGCGGGACGGATGCCAAAGGCCTTGAGGTTCAGGCCAGCCGTGTGGAGATTGATGGTGCGAGGGCATGGAATTGAGTAGCAAGTAATTTGAAACTAAGTGCGCCGGATTGCGACGCAAGACGGAGAATCAGGAAATCATTCTATAACAGCTTTGGCAATTTTTGGCGTCGATCGAGTGAATCAAAAAATGGAGAGTCAGTTGAGAAAGCGGTAGAAATTTGCTTGCCACAGGGTGAGCTGTCAAGAACCGGCGAATCTGTGACGATGGAGTCCCTGAATCAGAGGAAGTGCGCGGCCATGGGTTTCAAGCAGTGCTTTTAATTGAAGGTGAATTTGGCACAAGCCCTGCTCATTTGGAATTGCTCTCAATGAGAGTGATTCATTATGGACTGGGTTCCGGATTTAAGACAATTGAGAGCCTTCGTGGCGGTGGTCGAGGAGGGGAGTTTTACGCTTGCCGCCCGGCGGATTTTCGTGACCCAATCTGCCGTAAGTCATTCGTTACGAACTCTTGAGGAGCAACTTTCATGTCGACTTCTGGACCGTACCGGAAAAAAAGTTGCGGTGACGGCGGAGGGGGAGTTGTTACTGAAGCGCTGTAAACGGGTCATTTTCGAGCTGGAACAAGCGAGCCGTGATTTGGATGGTTTACGCCGATGGGGGCAAACAAGGATTCGGATTGGTGCCCCACACAGTCTTTGTCACTTTTTGATCCCTTCGGTTTTACGTGAGTTTCGCGATTGTTTTCCTCGCTGTGAGCCGGTGATTGAAGCGGGGGATACCGCGTTATTATTGGACCGTTTGGGCAGCTCGGATCTCGACTTAGTCGTCGGGCTGAAGCCGCGAGGTAAAGGCGATGACGGCTATCGCCCGATGTTTAGAGACCGTCTGGCTTTTGTGGTTTCACCGTTTCACCCATGGGCGATAGATGGCACGACGGTCGCCGCTTCGCTCCATGATCAGCAATTTATCATTTACGCCAAGGCCACCGAAACTCATCGTTTGATCGAAGAATGGCTTGAGCAAAAAGGTGGCCGCAGCAAGAAACCCTTGGTGCTCGGTGACATGCAGGCGATTAAGGAAATGGCCAAGCTTGGCATCGGGGTTGGAATCGTTGCTCCTTGGGTGGCGGCGCGTGAAATCGCGGATTGCAGTTTGCAAGTCGTGAATATTGAGGCACCGGGGATTGAGCGGGAGTGGGGAGTTTTTCACTCTTCCAAGCGTGAGCCGAGTCTGGTCGAGGAGGCATTCATCGGTCTTTGTGAAATGGCGTTCGCTGCGATGCCAGTTCACTTGACGGAATGAAACCCGGCCATTTCGAGGGATTGAAATGGCCAGGTTGAGGAGCTGTCTGACGAGTTTTGCTTAGAAAGTATAATCCAGCTCGACGGAAAAGCGGGTGGTGTCCATGAGTCCGAGTTGACGAGGGTTATAGAGTTTATCGATGTAGGGATCATTTCCGGCGTCGAAGACCGCAACTTTTGCCAGCGCAGTGAAGTGATCATCAAATTTCTTAAGCAGAACCGAGTCGTATTCCCAGCCGTAGCCGCTTGAAATTTTGTTGTCGCCGAAAGCATGCAGTGCATTGGTCCACATCACTCCGAAAAAGATCGGAATGGTATAAGCCGCAGAAACGTCTGTCAGGCCGTTATGATTTCCCTCGAGGCGACCGCTGACGAATGCGTCAGCGTAGCCGTTAAAGGCGTGAGCTGTCGCCAAAGGAGTTTTAAAGCCCGCGCCGAGCTCCTCAATGCTCAAAGTCAGATTTTGCTTGCCGAAGGACTTGTTGGCAGTGGCATGCGCATAAAAAGCACTGCCGTCTGCCTTGGGGCCAGCTTGGTCTTGCCATGCCAATTCACCGGACAGTGCAATTTCACCGAGCTTGCCTTTTGCCGATACCCCAAAGGTATTATTATCCCAATTTTGTTTGTCTTTAAACTGCATGAGATAGGCATAGCTACCCAGAGTGAGTCCTTGGATGCCGTCATAAGAAGCATTGATCAAATTGATATTGCTGCCGATGTACTCGACGTTATCGTAAAGAACTGGGGGTTTATTCACCAGTGACGCGTTTGCCTCTGAGCCAAAAATTCGATTCACTTGGCTGACATAGGCATAGTTCAAGCTGAGATGGTCGACCGATTGATTGGTAAGGCTAATGGCGTCCAAGGTTTGCTCATTCTGCCGCCAACCGACATTGCCAATGAAGGCCGCGTTGTCGTAGATGAGCCGCTGACGACCTGCTTTGGCGGTGGTCTCAAAGCCCTGGTATTGGAGATAGCCTTGGTTGAGTTCATGGGTCGTTGGGTCTGCGATCAGTGAGTCCAAAGGATTGTACGGATTTGCGCCGATCGCCCCTCCGTGGTATTTGTCTACGGCAACTTGAGTAAATTCACCTTCGATTAGAGCGCTGAAGCCGTTCCACGAGGTGGTTTTGAGACCGAGACGTTCACGAACGGTGAGCGCGTTGGAGGAGTCTTTGTTTTCAATATCGGCGTATTCATAGCGGGCACGAACCTCAAGAGTTGGCTTGATCCAAGGCTCAGGTTTGGCAGCGAGTGGGATTTCTATGTCAGGACTGCCTGCGTGTAAGAGGCTGGCGGTCGATAAGAATAATGCGAGTTTCTGTTTCATCGATGATTTGGGTTGCGAGCTACGTGACCCGTAGTCCGTCGCGATGAAAGCTAGCGCGTCGCTTGCCAGATTTGGCGAACTTGGCAATTTTCAGGTGAAGCCTTTTCGCAGTTTGCATGAACTTCAATCATGCCATTTTAATGGAAGCAGGATAATTGCTTCAATCCCAAGTGATTGTTTGGGCGAGTGTTTCGACGACTTGATCGGCACGGTGTGCTTCAAGTTGGGCTATCGAAAACTGTCCAGTTGCGACTGCCAGACAGCGGGCTCCCATGGCGTGAGCGCAGGCGATGTCTTTCGGCGTATCACCGATGACCCAAGTTTCTTTTGGGCTGAAGGGTCTGCCTGCATGAGCGGCGGCACGCTCAAGAGCGATTGGTCCGAGCCGATTGCGATCTGCATGATCACAGCCATAGGCCCCGAATTGAAAGTGATTGGCCAAACCGAAATAGCGCATTTTGGCGGCTGCACCACCTGCGGCATTGCCGGTTAGGAGTCCAACGGTGGCGTTAGGCTGGTGGCTGAGTTGGGCCAGCAATTCGGAGACTCCTTGATAGACCCGACTTGGAAAGCCACCGTGTGCGAGATTCCAATCAAGGCGCTCTAGGTAAATTTCGAGATAAGCGTCGAAACGCTCACGGGTCGGTTCAAGTTCGAAATGAGTATGGATTTTGGCGATGATTCCAAGGTCCGTACTGCCCGCAAGGTCGAGCGGGGGACCGGGGTGTCCGAAGATTTCGCAGGTGGCTTGCTGCAAGGCCGCCATACCCGCCCCGCCGGTGTCAACGAGGGTACCATCGATATCGAAAAGATAAAGCATCCGCAAAAACCGGGGTAAGGGTTTGACTCGTTACCCCGGTGGTTTGAATTT
>JAYWAR010000384.1:0-3654 GCA_043782285.1 Akkermansiaceae bacterium
TCAATCTTGGCGAACTGGATAAATCAGGAATTGCTGAACTGACATTCCCAAATCGAGCTGGATACGAACTCTTTTAACACCATGATAACAGGAACTGAAATTCGAAACCGCTTGGGTGAATGCCTCGATTACAGCTTCCACCCCGGGACACGGGCGGATGCACTAGTGATTTTAGGCCATGGCTTGACCGGAAATAAGGATCGCCCGCAACTGGTCGCACTCGCCGACGGTCTATCTACTCACGGTTGGCCATGCCTGCGGATTTCTTTTGCGGGAAATGGCAAATCCGAAGGAAATTTCGAGGATTGTTGTATCACCAAAGAAGTTCAAGATCTGCAAGCTCTGCTCGCGGTGGTGCCCAATGACGTAAAAGTCGCCTACCTCGGCCATAGCATGGGCGGGGCCGTGGGGGTTTTGACTGCCGCACGAGATCTGCGGATTCGATGTCTCATTTCATTAGCCGGAATGACACACACCGCAGCATTTGCCGAACGTGAGTTTAGCGAAGTTACGCCGGACGTGGGATGGATTTGGGATGATCCAAATTTCCCGCTGTCCTCGACTTTGGTTGACGATTTGAAAGCAATTGAGAGCATCATTCCTGCGGCAGCAGCGGTTACGCAACCGTGGTTGCTGATTCACGGCAATGCCGATGAAATCATCCCAATTGAGGATCTGCGGGCCGCTTTTGAGGCAGCAACCTGCGAAAAACGGCAATTAGAAATTGAGGGTGCGGGTCATTCGTTTGATCCCGCAAGCTATCCACAACTGGTAGTCGCAGCCGAGCAATGGCTGAAATCGTCTTTTCATTAATTCAAGCTTGTCCCAAAAATAGCGAATCCCGCCGGGCGTAAATTCTCGTTTTCGCGATGATAGGGTTAATTAAAATCAGGGTTTGCCATGCCGCGATGGATACCGTGGAATTTGAGCGTGCGCTACGAATCCATTGCTCCTGATTTTTTTATTCGCAACCGTGGTAACTTACGCGGTTTGTTGAAGCCGAATAGCATGGTTGTACTCCATGCCAATGACATTTACCCAACGAGTGCAGATGGGACTTTGCCCTTCAAACAGAATAGTGACTTGTTCTATCTCACAGGAATTGATCAGGAGGAAACAACGCTGCTGCTGCTGCCTGATGCGATCGACCCGAAAGATCGCGAAATTTTGTTTGTCAAAGAGACCAGTGAGCACCTTGCGATTTGGGAGGGTGAAAAATTAGATAAAGCACAAGCCCGTGCGGCAACTGGGATTGAGCGGATCGAGTGGTCCCATGATTTCGAGAAATTTTTGCATCATTTAGTTCCTCAAGCTGAGCAAATCTATCTCGCAACTAACGAGCATCTTCGTGCTCAGGTGGTGGTAGAAACCCGCAATGCTCGGTTCATCAAAGTTTGCCAAGCGCGCTATCCGCTGCACCGTTATGAACGGCTTGCGCCGTTGCTTCATCGCCTGCGAATCACTAAAGATCGGGAAGAGCTCAAGATGTTGCAACGAGCTTGCGACATTACTGAAGCAGGGTTCCGGCGGCTACTCGGTTTCGTTAAACCGGGCGTCGGTGAGTGGGAAATTGAGGCTGAGTTACTGCATGAGTTCGTCCGTCGTGGCTCGCGGGGCTTTGCTTATGCCCCGATCATCGGCACCGGAAAAAATGCTTGCGTACTTCATTACATCGAAAATGACAAAATCTGCCGCGATGGGGAAATGGTGTTGTTGGACGTTGCCGCGGAGTATGCAGGGTGGGCCTCGGATCTAACTCGCACGGTGCCGGTCAACGGTAAGTTCAGCAAACGCCAGCGAGATGTTTATAACGCGGTGTTGCGCGTTTTCCGCGGGGCTAACCAAATTTTACGCCCAGGCAATACTGCGTTAGAGTACCAGAAGCAAGTTATCGAGCTGATGGAGGGTGAGCTGGTGGGTCTTGGATTGTTCACGGCGAAGGAAGCGAAGGCGCAGGGGCCGGACAAAGCTTTGGTGAAAAAGTATTTTATGCATGGCACCTCGCACCATTTGGGGCTGGATGTGCATGATGTCAGTCCGCCGCATGAACCGTTTGCAGAGGGAATGGTTTTCACCATCGAACCGGGAATTTACATCCGGGAAGAAGCACTGGGGGTGCGCTTGGAGAATGATTTTGTGATCGGTAAGGAACAAAACTTTGATCTGATGGGTAAAATTCCGATCGAGGTCGAAGAGATTGAAGCGCTGATGGAACACTGAGCCGCAAGGAGTGTTTAATTGCGGTACGGTTGAAACCAAGAGACGATTCGAAACGAGTCGTAACCTTGATCTACGACTTGAGGATTGGCGAACGGTCGCGGTGGAATTGCGAGTTTCCGCGGTTGCTATCTGCTTTGCAACAGGCTTCTTTAGCTGCTCAATTTGTTGCACGTTTCTAAGATTATGATTCTCGCCGAACTTCAAGACCTTCATGCCCTGCCGTTTTTTGAGCTCCTCAAGCGTTCGCACGAGGTACATGAAGCGAATTTCCCTGATGGAAAAATTCAACTGTGTACGCTGCTTTCAATCAAAACCGGAGGCTGCTCGGAAGATTGCGCTTACTGTACCCAATCAGCTAGGTATGAAACGGATTTAAAAAATGAACGGCTACTTTCTAAAGAAACGGTGATGGAAAGTGCCCGGGCCGCACGCGAAAATGGTTCGACTCGCTTTTGTATGGGAGCCGCTTGGCGCGGCGTCCGCGGCGGCACCGAGCGATTTAAACAAGTTGTCGAGATCATCAAGGAGGTCTCCTCGCTGGGGATGGAAGTGTGCGTTACGCTTGGCGAATTGGGACCGGATGAAGCGGTTACTTTGAAGAAGGCCGGCGTCACTGCCTACAATCATAATCTTGATACCTCACCCGAACACTACCCAAACATCGTCACCTCCCACACTTATGAGGACCGCCTTCGCACCATCCGCAATGTGCAGGATGCCGGAATGTCGGTGTGTTGCGGCGGAATTCTAGGGATCAGCGAAACAATTACCGACCGCCTGCGCTTGCTTGAAGTGATTTCGAGCTTCAATCCTCAGCCGGAAAGCGTACCGATCAATTCTTTGATGCCGATGCCAGGGACTCCCTTAGCCAATAATCCGCAGGTCGACCCTTTCGATTTGGTGCGGATGATTGCTTGTGCTCGGATCGCCGTGCCACAGGCAAAAGTCCGGCTATCTGCGGGACGGACACGGCTTTCTGATGAAACTCAAGCGCTCTGTTTTTATGCAGGAGCAAATTCAATTTTCTATGGCGACAAGCTGCTTACTGCGGAGAACCCTGAAGCTGGACAAGATCGTGCTCTGTTGGCGAAGCTTGGTTTGGTATGCCTCGAACCGAATCCGGTGATGGCAGCGCCGGAAATCGACCCAGCCCGTTCCGCCAGTCCCTGTGCTTCGGCGGTGGGCTGTTGCTAGATTTGAGGGCCGCCACGGTGAGATGGGGATTTACTCAAAACCAGCTTGGAATGAAGTGTCTCATCTCCGCCAACACAGCCCCATGATTTTCCCCGAAAACCCGTTCTGGACAGGGGCTTATCCCGTGCCTAATTTGTTCGCTCTTCCACTAATAAACTATGATCCGTAAATTCATTCCTGGTGCACTGGCCCTCGGCCTTATCGCCTCATCCACTGCCGCTCCGAAGCAAACTGCGCCTG